>NZ_JBFUIO010000125.1:0-5381 GCF_056401835.1 Paenisporosarcina sp. P4_D4
TTTATTATGTCTTGGATAATATGTGGAATGTCATTGATTCTTATAGGCTTAGTGGTGATATATTTTTGGGTGTACAAATACGATCGTGATAAAGTCGATTTGAATCATATAGACTCTCCTACAACAGACAGCATCATAGTCTCCATTCTTTTCTTAATTGGAGTAATCTTGATTGCAGTATTTTTCGAAAAACTGCCGATTTGGCTTGCTAGGAGTATTTTATTCCTTGTCTGCCTTTTGCCTATTTTGATCGGGGTTATGATTATTTTGGAAGAAATATAATTTTCAAACCCTCCTTACAGTTCAAATTCTTCCATCCATGATTGTATTTTCTGGAAACGGGTAATAATGAAKAAACTACGAGCAGGAGGGTTTAAATTATGTGTGCACTTGAATTGCCTAAATTCACAAAATCCTATTGGAGAAAAGTACGATCAAACAAAACATTTCCACAAATAGAATCGGATGTCTCAACAGAAGTATGTATTATAGGCGCTGGCATTACCGGGGTGACTGCAGCATACGTCCTCGCTAAGGCAGGCGCAAAAGTAATCGTAATTGAAGGAAGCAAAATCGCCAGTGGTACTACTGGATTTACTACAGCGAAAATAACCGCACAGCACGGAATAATTTACGATGAGTTAATACAGACATTCGGAAAGACCAAGGCACGCCAATATTTTGATGCAAATCAACAAGCACGCGAACAAATACAAATGTGGGTAGACGAGCTTTCCATAGATTGTGATTTTGAAGAACGAGATGCCGTTCTGTACGCACAAACTACACAAGGTGTTGATCAATTACATACGGAGAAAGCGGCTTATGACAAGCTTGGTATTCCTGGTGAACTATCGATATCCTTGGATGAACTCCCATTTCCGGTAAGTGAAACATTAACCTTACCAAAACAGGCGCAATTTCACCCTGTTAAATATATCAACAGATTAGTTAAAGAAGCACAGAATCTTGGCGTCGTTTTTCACGAAGAAACCCGAGCAAGCTCCCTTAAACATAATGATGAAATCATTATCGAAACGATGGAGGGAATGAAAATCACGACCAAACAAGTCCTTGTTACAAGTCATTATCCGTTTAACGATAAAGACGGTTTGTATTTTTCAAAATTGTCTCCGCAACGCTCCTACGCGGTGTGTGTCAGAGTTCCAGATGAGCATATGAACGGCATGTATATCAATGTAGAAAAGCCTACCCGTTCAATTCGAACAGCCAAAGGTGATAAAGGAGAAAGCTACGTGATTGTCGGTGGTGAAGGTCACAAAGCCGGGCAGTATGAAGATACTACTCATGATGATTCTACCGTTGAACGCTATGAAACACTCGTACAATTTGCCAAACAGCATTTCCCTGTCCAGTCCATCGACACTCATTGGTCTGCCCAAGATTTAGAAACGCTCGACCGCATTCCCTATATCGGCGAAATGACATCTGGATTGCCTCATGTATTCGTGGCAACTGGCTTTGCAAAATGGGGTATGACAAATGGGACGGCCGCAGGTCTATTGTTAGCCGATCTTGCCCAAAATAAATTTAATCCCAATAAAGATTTATACTCACCGACTCGATCAAAACTAAAACAACATGATACGAAAAACTTTGTAAAAGTAAACTCAAATGTGGCGAAAGAATTAGTAAAAGGAAAATTCACGAGACCATCTGATACCCTTGAGAATTTACAGGTGGACGAAGGCAAGATTGTCATGATTGATCATCACAAGACAGGTGCATATAAAGATGAGCATGGGAAAATACATTTAGTAAAACCTACATGTACCCATTTAGGCTGCGATGTTCATTGGAATAACAGTGAGCGTTCATGGGACTGTCCTTGTCACGGTTCACGGTTCTCTTATACAGGAGAAGTTTTAGAAGGTCCTGCCGTGAAACCATTAGAACGCAGATAAATTAACTTTTAGAAACAACGTCTAGGACATATTTAATAGGACAGTTTTGTATTAAAAGTTTAAATACACACTCTAGCAAGTAGCTCTTATAAAGAGTTGCTTGCTTTTTACATGTTGTTTTTGTAAATGTTTCGAAAAAAATCATATGGGTAAAGTTTTAGGCGGTGAACACCGTTTGAGGAGGATGGTATATGAAGGCGATTACGTTTCAAGGAACGAAAGATATCAAAGTCAAAGAAGTGGAAGATCCAAAACTTCAAAAACGAGATGATATTAATGTTCGTATTACCTCTACAGCCATTTGTGGATCAGATTTACACAAATGGTTTTTCGTTTCAGAATCTGATTACTTCAGTGTTGATGAGCTTTTTCACAACCGTTACACCTTCACCAAGAATTGGGAGTAGATTTGAAAAGGAATAGATCATGAGCATGGTAAAAAAAGCGAACGCGATTAAGTTAATGGGTTTCGTTATATTTCTTCTGTGCCTTATGAGAAAAAAGCCCAAAGCAATTTGAACCAAAACCAATGATGTATTTTTCATTTCCTACTCACCTCCCATTTTAAATATTTTGTTCTTTCGTTTAATTCCTCTAGTAGTAGTTTACATGAAAAAAACGTCGAAAAATGTCGAAAATGTTGGGAAAGTTTTCACATTCAGGGCATATATATATCATTTTTATGAAATAAATTTCTTAAACTTTTGTTTTAAGTTTAATCAACGTATAGTAGGATAAAAATTGAATATTAAAGATGTAAAATATAAGTAAAGGAGGAAGATGCGACCATGAATAACTTCGGACATGTGATTAAACTTGAGAGAATTAGAAGGAATATGAAGCAAATTACATTAGCTCAAGGGATTTGTACTCCCTCCTACCTAAGTAAAATTGAAAACAATTCCATCGTTCCAAGCCAAGAAGTGGTCAATTTACTATTAAGCCGACTCGAAATTGCGATCAACCAAAACAAAAGTTTAGACGACGATAGTTATCTAAAGCACATTCGTGAGATTTATTTCAATGCCGTCATGAACAAAGACCGCGAACTCACAGCTATAGCGTTAAAAGAAATTAATAGTGAACGTTACTTATTTAAAGATTCTTCAAATTTTTATACATATCAGCTCATGGTGCTCAGATTAACTTTGATTGTGCAAGATGTTCAAAATGACACAAGTGAACTGATTATGGCATTATCTGAGCTATCCAGTAACTTTGATAACTACCAGATGTTTTTATTTAATTCTAATGTCGGCAGTTACTATTCTTTTTTGATGGATTATAACTTAACTCTTCAATCCTATGAAAAGGCAATTTCTTATTACAAAAAAATCAATATTGAGAAATGGGAAGAAGCCGATTTTAATTATCTTTTAGGACATTGTTATCTAACTCAGCAGAGATGGGTCATTTCAATAGAATATATCCAAAAATCTCTAGAGTTTTTCAAGAGCGGATTTTTCAACACTCGTGTGATTGAATGTTACTTAATTTTGGCTATTGCACAAGAATTCTCGTTCCAATATGAAGAAGCTTATGAAAATCTATTACTCGCACAAAAAATAGCATCCCAACTTAATCTTGTTGAACACTTCCCAATCATTACACAGAACTTAGGGAATTCTGCGTCAAGAAGGGGTTTGCCAGGTGAAGCAATAAAATTCTATTTAAAAAGTCTCCAATCGCGCAACGATAACGAAGAAAAATTGCTACCTATATATTCGCTCGTAAAAGAATATTCTAAATTAAGAAACTCGGCTGAAGTCATTAAATGGTGTAAGGAAGGTTTATCATTAATAGATAATAATCAGAATCCCAGTCAGAAAACATTTTTTCACCATTTAAATGTTTACTTGACAAGAGAAACTGACTCAACGATTTTCGAGAAAGTGGCTATTGATGCTTATAATTTTTTTCAGGAACTTAAAGATTACCGCCATGCTCATAAATATGCGCAATTGTTAGGCAACTTTTATTATGAAAACAATAAATATAAAAATGCAGCCAAATATTTCGTGTTATCTAATGCAAGTATGTTTAACAAAAATAAAATGAACCATTGGGAAGAATTATAAAAATTCAAATCAAAAAGCCTGTAACTATTTCCCGAGGTCGGGGGAAATAGTTACAGGCTTTTCGGTATATGTCAGAGACACTGGCGGCAGTGCCTTTGAACGCTAAAATCAGCTGGCAGTTGTATAAACTAAACAACCAAGTTCGTAATCAATATAGTAACTGTTAATTTTTTGTGCAGAGTATACAGAATCTGTTTCTTTTTGTTTATTTGCAGCACGTTTGTTCACTTTTGAGATAAGAAAGCCTTCTTCCTGAATGTCTACTAATAATACGTCGCCAACTTTCATATCATAAGTTAAATCATCTGTTGGAACGACCAATACATTTGATTCCCTAGGAAATTCCAAGAGAACTGCTAAATCATCCTGAAATCGATCCAATTTATACATTCTACCTGTAAACATACTGAACAGCTCCTTTTCAAATGATAATTTGCTTGTTGAAAGATAAAAATTGCTAAATATTCATAATAAACGTAGAATTTGAAGAAATACTAATTCATTAACTAGTTACAATATAATCATAATTCGTTAAGATAGAATAAGAAAGAAAAACAGGTTGGGAAACTTTTTTCCAAAACACGCGTTTTTTTATAGGTATTTAAGTTTTGTTTCCCAACTACATATAGTAGATATTACTCAATGACTCTATTAGTATAAAAGGTGGATATATGAATAATATCGGTTTGCTCATCAAAATGTCCCGCATACAACAGAATATGAAACAAGTCACGTTAGCCAAAGGAATTTGCTCCACTTCCTATTTAAGCAAGATTGAGAATAACCAGACGGTTCCAAGCGAAGATGTCCTGCAGCTTTTATTGGAAAGATTACATCTGGATTTTGAGGATCTCTCCACTGAAGAGGAAACAGAGTTCTTATCTGAACTTTATCTTCTTTATAAAGATGCAATTATTAATCGAAATAAGGAAGATATTACATTAAAACTTGATTCCTATAAGGTAAGAAATTTTCTGTTTAAAGATGAATCCAATTTCTATACTTGCAATCTCTATTTATTCCGTTTGTATTTAATCACTCAAGTTGAAGTGGAAATTGTAAAAAGTTTGATGAATGCTTTGGAACAAATGCAAGAAAAATTCGATGAGAGACAAAGCTTTATCTTTAATAAGAATTGCGGCTTCTATTACTATTTAGTTAAAGATTTCAAAGTAGCGTTAGAGCATTTTGAAACAGCCTTAGACATACTCACTAACTTTCACTTGGAAGAATGGGAACTTGCAGACTTCTACCACGCTATTAGCATGTCTTATTTATCCAACAATCATCTTTTAAACACTATTGAATACTCTACAAAATCTTTGAATTATTATAAAGATAATCTGTTTTTTTATTGATCGTTTGATTGCTACATTGT
>NZ_JBFUIO010000126.1:0-5335 GCF_056401835.1 Paenisporosarcina sp. P4_D4
CTTCTATTCGTTTAACTTTTTGTATGCAATAATTCCGTGCGATTACTATTCATGAATATTTTAAACCATTTCGAATAGTATGTTACGTGGTAGATAAATTGACTTGAAAGGTTGGGATGTTTTGAGTAAATTTGAAAATGAAAATCTGTTAATAACGAGAAATAATCTGCTAAATGAAATGAATTTATTAAGTGATGAAGAATTCAATTATACTCCTGGAATAAAGAGCTGGAGTATTGCGCAAATATGCAACCACTTAGCTTTGACAGAAGAAATTTTTGCTAAGGCAATTGCTTATGGACTCAAAAAATCCAACATCAGTGCAGAACCCAAAAAAATCGATTTTTTATTAGACAGGTCAAATAAGTTGGAAGCACCAGAAATCGTTATGCCTCAAATTGAATCTGCCGAGACTCATCAAATTATTGACCAATTAAACAATTCAAGAAATTTATTAAACAACATCTTAAATACTGTCGAAGATACATCGATCTTGGCTGACAAATCAGTAAAACATCCATACTTTGGTGATTTACCTCTTTATCAATGGATCGAATTAATTTATTTACATGAACAGCGGCACATTGAGCAAATAAAAGAAATTAAATCACTGTACCAAACCACCCGATAGTCTTAATCAATTGAACTGGTGTTTTACTTCAAGATGGAGTAAAGCATTTTTCTTTTTGGGACATTAAAAGATCATTTAAAAGTGATACAAAATATAAAGTTAACAGGATGGTTAATCAATGACAATTGAAATTAGGACAGTGCAATCTTCTGATTATGAAGATTTACTCGAACTGATGGCGGAATTAGGTTATCCTACATCACTTGAAGAACTTACGAAACGATTTGAGTTATTATTAAGTCATACTGAATATGAAACATTAGTGGTTGTGAAAAATAATCAATTAATTGGTTTTGCAGGGTTATGCAAGGCTCTATCTTTCGAATTTACTGGAGTATTTGCACGAATACAGGCATTCGTTATAAGTTCAAAACAGAGGAAACAAGGGGTCGGCTCAATGCTATTGAAAGCTTGCGAAGAATGGGCTATTGTGCAAGGAGCAGGTTCCATAACTTTAAACAGTGGAAATAGAGAAGAGCGAATACCAGCACATGCTTTTTATATAAGAAATGG
Organism: Paenisporosarcina sp. P4_D4; assembly: GCF_056401835.1. Taxonomy (NCBI): domain Bacteria; kingdom Bacillati; phylum Bacillota; class Bacilli; order Caryophanales; family Caryophanaceae; genus Paenisporosarcina; species Paenisporosarcina sp. P4_D4. Next base: position 1,145 of record NZ_JBFUIO010000126.1, read on the forward strand.
ATATATTGGTAAAAGTACGGGTTTTACAAAAAAATTAATATGAGGTTCAGAAGTTTCTCTATTCAATTACCGGTTTTACTTCATGTGACCTCGTACAAAATGAGGTGATGCGCATTGAAAATAGAGAAATATTACGTGGAAACATCTAAAGGAAAGCTGCAATATAATATTAGCGGAAAAGGTAAACCCAATGTCGTTTTGATTAACGGTGGGTCGGGTCCCATTGAAGGTTGGATGAAAATACTCCCGGAAATTTCGCAATTCTCATCAGTATTTTCTTATAATCGATTTGGTGTTACTGGTAGCGATAAGCCAATCGAAAATCAAGATGGAATGACAATTGTTAATACTCTCCATGAAACACTAAAAATCTTGGGATTTGAACCTCCTTACTTATTTGTTGGACATTCTCTAGGGGGCTTATATGCAAATTTATATGCGCGACTCTATCCTAACGAAGTAGCTGGAATTGTCTTTTTGGAATCCAGCCATCCAAAAGATATCAAACTTGAAGAATTTGAAGGTAAGGCAGTAAAAACAATAAATAAGATGCTCAAAATGTTGGATTCCTTATCTTCACACAAACAATTCGATGAAGTAAATTTTGTAAAACGAACTGTGAGTCAAATTCATCAAATAGATGCTTTTCCCGAAATACCTGTATTTGTTGTTACAGGTGGGAAGAAAAACCGAATGATGCCAGAGGAAGTACGAATAAAACGACAAGATAATCAATTGGAATTACTGACATTGTCAAAGAATAGTAAACACATTGTTGCTGAAAAAAGTGGACATTTCCCGCAATTATCAGAGCCAAGAGTCGTCATTGATACGATCAAAAATTGTGCAAACGAAATAAATGAACTAGCCCATAACAAGTAGTCTCATATTGATAAAAATAGGGAGGGAGTTGTGATAAAATTCACATCTCCCTCCCTTAATTTATTCTATAGAGCAATTGAGCATAAATGTTTCAATCCTGTTTAAATTAAAATTCTAAGTGTTTTTCAATATATGCTTTAACTTCTACGATAGGCATACGTACTTGTTCCATTGAATCACGGTGACGTACAGTTACTTGACCGTCTTCAACTGAATCAAAGTCATACGTGATACAGAAAGGTGTTCCAATTTCGTCTTGTCGACGGTAACGTTTACCGATTGATTGAGACTCATCATAATCGACCATAAATGATTTGCTTAAATTAGCAAACACTTCACCAGCGCCTTCAGCTAATTTTTTCGATAATGGTAAGATAGCTGCTTTTACCGGAGCTAATGCAGGGTGGAAACGTAACACGGTACGTTTATCATCACCTTCAAGAGTTTCTTCAGCATATGCATCACATAAGAATGCCAGTGTGACACGGTCTGCACCTAATGATGGTTCGATACAGTATGGTACATAACGTTCATTCGTTATCGGATCTATATAGTTGAAATCTTCACCAGAGTGCTCCATATGGCGTTTTAAGTCGAAGTCTGTGCGGTCTGCAATACCCCAAAGCTCGCCCCAGCCGAATGGGAATTTATATTCCACATCTGTTGTAGCCGATGCATAATGTGATAGTTCTTCTTTATCGTGATCACGTAAACGCATGTTTTCTTCGTTCAAACCTAAGTTCAGTAACCAGTTTTTACAATAGTCGCGCCAGAAAGTAAACCATTCCAAATCTTCACCTGGCTTACAGAAGAATTCAAGTTCCATTTGCTCAAATTCCCGCGTACGGAATGTGAAGTTACCTGGCGTGATTTCATTACGGAAACTCTTACCGATCTGAGCAATCCCGAATGGCATTTTTTTTCGCATTGAACGTTGCACATTTTTAAAGTTTACAAAAATCCCTTGTGCTGTTTCTGGACGTAAGTAAATATCGTTAGAAGAAGTTTCCGTCACACCTTGAGAAGTTTTGAACATTAAATTGAACTGACGGATGTTCGTGAATTCTTGAGCTCCACAATCTGGACAAATAATGGCGTGTTCGCTGATTAATTCTTCCATTTTTTCGAATGGAAGTCCGTCAACAATCATTTCGATTCCTTTTGCTTCAAGAGCATCTTCAATCAGTTTGTCTGCACGATGGCGTGCTTTACATTTTTTGCAGTCAATCATAGGGTCATTGAAATTTCCGATATGACCTGATGCTGACCAAACTTTAGGATTCATCAAGATAGCTGCATCAAGACCAACATTATAAGGAGATTCTTGAACAAATTTGCGCCACCAAGCTTTTTTGATATTATTCTTAAGTTCAATTCCAAGTGGACCGTAATCCCAAGTGTTGGCTAAGCCTCCATAAATATCCGAGCCAGGGAAGACAAAACCTCTGTGTTTCGCTAAACTAACTACATTTTCCATTGTGATTGTCATAACAATCCCTCCAAAAATAAAAATAGCACTCGTCCCCGGACATTWAATGTCCGGGGACGAGTGCATAATACCCGCGGKTCCACCCCAGTTAATTGCTAAAAGCAATCCACTTTCATTAACATGACTCCAGGACGCCTTTTCTTGTTCGTTGCAGACTTGCACCGCCTCTGCTCGCTAAAGGATGAACAATACTTATTTTCCTATCTTCGTCTATATAATTGACTATATTGTAGCATATAAAAATCTAAAGTGCCACTTAAACAGGGTACTAGATAAGCCCACTTAATTAGTATATAATATTGAACATTGAGTATAACACTTTTTGAGGCGGTGAGTCCGATCGAACTCAACAAACGTCAAGAGGACATTTTGCTAATTGTAAAAGAAAATGGTCCGATTACAGGAGAACAAATTGCAGAGCGTCTGCATTTAACAAGATCTACACTTCGACCGGATTTAGCTATATTAACCATGTCGGGGTTTCTGGATGCACGACCTCGTGTAGGATATTTTTATTCAGGCAAAAAAACTGGTCAAGCTGTTTCTGACAGCATGATGAATATGAAGGTTCGGGACTTTCAGTCAATCCCGATTGTAGTAGCAGAAGATATGACCGTATATGATGCCATCTGTCAAATGTTTTTGGAAGATGTCGGCACGCTATTTGTTGTAGATAAAAATTCATATTTAACAGGCGTATTATCAAGAAAAGATTTACTCCGCACGAGTTTAGGTCAACAGGACTTAAATAAAATTCCCGTACATATCATAATGACTCGGATGCCAAATATAACATTTTGTTATAAACACGACTCACTTATCCATGCCGCGAAGAAGTTGATTGACAAACAAATAGATGCTTTGCCAATCGTAAAACAACATCCTGATGGTTACGAAGTGATTGGTCGTTTGACCAAAACAAACATTACACGTGCTTTTCTGTCATTAGCGGAAAATCACGATTTGTGAGGTGACGGAAACCATGAAAAAACTGCAAATATTTATTGTTTCGGATTCAGTGGGCGAAACAGGAGAGTTAGTTGCGAAAGCAGCGGTAAGTCAGTTTAGACCTGGTTTACAGGATACGTCCTTAAAACGATTCCCTCATATCGCGACACTCGATCATGTAAAAGAAATTGTAAATCTTGCAAAACTGCAGCAAGCGATTATTTTATATACGCTTGTCCGAAAAAAGATGCGCTCAACTTTGCAAATGGAATGTGCAAAACATAGTGTAAGATCCATCGATTTAATGGGTCCGCTCATGGATACACTTGAACTTGAATTGAATGAAATTCCTTTTGAAGAACCAGGGTTAGTGCGGAAATTGGATGACGATTATTTCAAAAAAATTGAAGCAATTGAGTTTGCTGTAAAATACGATGATGGACGGGATCCACGTGGTTTACTATTGGCTGACATCGTCCTCGTCGGCGTTTCCCGCACTTCCAAGACCCCTTTATCTCAGTATTTAGCACACAAACGATATAAAGTCGCAAATGTTCCATTAGTGCCTGAAGTAGAGCCTCCGGAAGAGTTATTTAAAGTTGACCCGGAAAAATGTTTCGGACTTGTCATTTCTCCAGAGAAGTTAAATTCAATCCGGAAAGAACGATTGATTGCTTTAGGACTTAATGATGATGCAAGCTATGCAAAATTGGAACGCATTAAACAAGAAATCGTCCATTTTGAAAAAGTAGTTTCCCGAATTGGATGTCATGTGATTGATGTGACGAATCGTGCAGTCGAAGAAACAGCAAATGTCATCTTAAACAAAATCCAGTAAGGTGAAAACCATCCCTATGAGGGAAGGTTTTTTC
>NZ_JBFUIO010000127.1:0-5327 GCF_056401835.1 Paenisporosarcina sp. P4_D4
GTCAATGGCGTTTACGATAAAGAACATTTTATCCAATTCAAATGCATCTTTCACGCGACCAAGCTGAATCAAAAATTCTCTATCAGCACGAGCAAATGCGTGATTATAATACGTAATGAAAAGAATAGCGTCCGCATTACGGATGTATTCAAATGCCACGCCTGTGTGTCGTGCATTAATAGAGTCTGCTCCTGGCGTATCCACCAGAGTGACCCCCATTCTCGTTAACTGACAATCATAGTAGAAATCAATGGTATCGACAAAACAGCTCTTGTTTTCCTGGGCAACAAACGCTTCAAATTCATCTCTATTTACGCGCAAAGTTTCACCAAGTTGTTCTTTGAACGTAGAATACCCTTCTTTAAAAGCACGAATGAATGCTTTGTGTACTTGCAAGCCTTCGTTTTCTAACGTCATATTTTCTATATCGTTCGCCTTTTTGTACGCTTCATCTAAAGAAACGACATTGATTCCGATAGCATGGAATGAAGAAGCAACATCTTCAAAAAATTGATCTTTCGTTTTCAGCTTTACATCAGCCGTTTCGTGCGGATTATGTTCAGTGACGGGACGAATCTTATTTATTGCGGCAGTTGTTGGATTTGGGGAAACTGGCAACACATTTGCCCCCATTAAAGCATTTGAGAACGACGATTTGCCTGCACTGAAAGCCCCGAATAAGGCAATGGTAAAGTCCTGTTTCTCAAGACGCTGAGATTTAGTTTGCAGATACTGTGCAACCTCAGAGAAGCCTTGGATATGTTCAATCTGATTGGCAATGTATTTCGCACGTGACAGTGTATCATTCACTGCAATACCTGCAGTTTCCGGTCTGTCAGACGGATGTTCCATAACATTATCTTCCGTGTCTTTTTCGACAATCATGGAAGAATCAAAAGGTACCATTTGTTGTTCAGCCAACTCATGATTTTGCACCCATTTTTTCACCAACTCAGCAGAGTTACTATTCKTATTTCTTGAAGGGTTGTCCCATTCTTTTGTGAAACCTACATGCTGTTTATGCAATTGTTCCAGCGTTTCAATCGCTAATAATTTTTCTTGATAGGCACGAGATTTAGAATCAGCTTGACCAAAATCATCTTCTGGTAAGTCCTCTATAACTTTTGCGTGCACGTTTTTCCAGCCATCGGTTTGTTGGATGAACCATTTTTTCGTCGCATCTGTAACTCGGTTAGCAAAATTCAATACAGAATCAGCGGTAACCAGTGACCCTTTTTGAATTTGTTCTTCTATAATTTGTAAAGTTGGATGGAATTCCATCTGATCAATTGCCAGTGATTGTTCATCAGTCAATAAGCCCACATCTTTTAAAGACTGTTTCATTAATGAACGCATATGTCCGGCAATTTGAGATTGTATGACCGTATCGTATTCTTTTTCGACAAGCTGTCCACGAGTATTTCTCTCTTCTTCCGTTTTCTTCCCACTGAAGAATAGGCCAACCTTAAAGTTTTCTTGTTTTGCTTCCAAATACGACTTTAATTTGTCTCGTAACTCGTATGGCATCATGGTGGCATTATCCAGTAAATTTTTTCGATTGGCTTCAAAGTTATCTGACCACGCTTTAGAACTAAGTAATTTTGCTTGGTTTTGATAGTGTGCGGCCGTCTTTCTGATTTCTTCTTTATCTTCCCATTCATCCTCAGATAGTACGTTGGCGAAAGTTGACTGGCACTCTTCTATTTCATCCGTTAAATATTCAAGATGTTCATCGTGTAATTTGATTAATGTATTGGTCGACGACTTCACTAATTGGTCTTGCCAATTATTCATGCTGTACATCACGATTTCCCGAACTTCGGTAAAGTCGTTGTAAGGATGATTGGCATCTTTTAAAGAAGTGAAAAAGATATCTTTTGGTATTACGCCCCATGCCTTGAAGGAGTCGTGTACAGACTCTTTAAATTGCGTAAACGTCAACTCATTTTCACGGTGTTTATCAATCTGATTTACAATCAAATAGAGATTGTCGTTATATTTCATAAGTTGTTTTGTAAACCCAAAGTTCAACTCTGATTGGACGTGGTTATAGTCCATCATATAGAAAACGATATCTGCCAAGTGTAACGATGATTCTGTCGACATACGGTGTGCATCGTCAGTAGAATCAACTCCTGGTGTATCCATGACCGTTATTCCTTCAGGTAGGACCGAAGATTCATGTCCAATTTCAATTTGCGAAACTGCATGTCCATCCTTACAAAATTCTTTTACCGTTTCAAAATCATAATCTCCCGAAAATTTAACTGGTTGTTGATCTTGCATATACACAATGGCAAAATCGTTTGTTGCTTTATGTATTTTAACGATATTCGCGCTTGTTGGTATGGGACTGGATGGAAGGAGTTGCTCTCCCGTCAATGCGTTGATCATACTCGACTTGCCCGCAGAAAAGTGACCTGCAAAACCAATTGTAAATTCCCGGTTCATTAATTTTTGTGAGAACAAATTCGTTTTGTTCATTCGTTCCACATCGTCTACTTCTTTAAATAATGTATAGGCTCTTGCCGTTTCTTGTAATAGGTGATTAATTTGATCTTCAAATGAATGCATTCTTGGTTGAACTCCTTTATCAAAAACTATGTCTATCATATCATGTTTAAAACTGTCGCATCTTGTAGAAATGTAAGTTGTTGCGAATTTATGGAGAAGACTTCTATGATACATGAAAGTCCAGGAACACGAAAAGACCGGTAACGGAATTTCCGCACCGGTCTTTCTTCTGTTCATTTACTCTTTCACTGTTATTACTGGAAACTTGACGTTCATTAAAACATTGAAAGCAAACAGGATAACGCTGATTACGACTAGCGTAGCACCTATTGAAATAAATGTTACTGCCTGCTCTGCTCCGCTGAGTAAGAGTGTAGACAGGCCAACCATCATTAGTAGCAGGCCGATGTTAGATGCCCAAAAATGAACTTTGGCAAGCGTATGATTTCCCGCTTTTGGAAATAAATAATAAATGAGTCCCGCTAGTGCAAATGAAACCCAACCTAATAAACTGATGTGAACATGGACGCCTTTGAGCGTATAGTCATGCCCCATGGACATATACATGCCCAGTATTACGCCAATGGTAAAATAAACGACCGAAACCTTGATAAATTTAATTCCCACGCCTCATTCTCTCCTTTCAAAGTAAAAACATTAAAATTCCTTTATATAATGTATTTTTGAAAGTATAAGAGTATTCATTAACGAATTATTAATCACATTTACAGGTTCTGTTAAATAAGAAATAAATCGATAATAATCTAAGAATTCTTACATTCGAAAATCTTAATCAAAAGGTTGCTCTAATTCATACTTCAATGGTATGTTTTTAAGCGGATTACATTATAAGGAGGCTTTTTATGAAGAAAAAAAGATTATCACTATATATCGGGTTGGCTTCGATGGTATTTTTGACTGCATGTGGAAACGATAATGCAAAAGAATCAGCCAAATCAACTACAGCTTGGGATACAATCCAAGAAGAAGGTTCAATAACTGTTGCAACTTCCGGTACACTTTTCCCAACTTCTTACCGGGACGAACAATCGGATGAATTGACTGGATTTGAAGTGGAAGTTGTACGTGAACTCGCAAAACGCTTGGAGTTGGATATAGAGTTCAAAGAACTTGGATTTGATGAAATGCTTACAAGTGTCAAAACTGGGCAAGTTGATTTAGCCGCCAATGACATTGAAATCAGCGAAGACAGACTTGAAAATTTCATCTTCTCCACTCCGATTAAATATTCATATGGCACAGCAGTAGTTCGCAAGGATGATTTATCAGGCATTAAATCTCTGGAAGATTTAAAGGGTAAAAAAGCGGCTGGGGCATCCACATCAGTTTATATGGAAATGGCCCGTCAATATGGAGCAGAAGAAGTTACGTATGATAATGTACCGAACGAAGTTTACTTACGTGACGTATCCATTGGGCGAACAGACGTTATTTTAAATGATTATTATCTTCAAACACTTGCTGTAGCTGCATTTCCTGAATTGAACATCACCATTCATCCGGATATCAAATACAGTCCGTCCAAGATTGGTCTTGTCATCAACAAAGAAAATTCAGAGCTCGAAGACAACGTCAATCGAGTGTTGAAAGAAATGCTTGAAGATGGAACCATCAGTGAAATTTCCGCAAAATTCTTTAATGGTGCGGATGTTTCCAAAGAAGTTAATATTGATTAATTGAGCCAGGGGGATTAACGGATGAATGAAATTGAATGGGGACTTCTATTTGATCCTCAATTAGCTCTTGATTCTTTCCCCTACGTTCTTAGTGGCATTTGGTATACGCTTCTCATCGCAATTGTCAGTATGGTAGTCGGACTGATTATCGGATTTTTCATTGCTCTGGCAAGAACATCAAATCTTCTGTTCTTACAATGGCCAGCGAGATTGTACATTTCATTTATGAGAGGCGTTCCAATCCTGGTCATACTGTTCTTGTTATACTTTGGGTTTCCAGTCATCGGAGTTGAATTTACGGCGATGCAGGCTGCGCTGATTGGCTTCAGTTTGAATAGCGCGGCTTACATGGCTGAAATTCTTAGATCTTCACTATCTTCCGTTGATATTGGACAATGGGAATCTTCCAAAGCACTTGGACTTACGTATTGGCAATCCATGAGAAGAATTATTCTCCCACAATCCGTAAGAATCGCCGTACCTCCACTATCCAATGTATTAATGGATTTAATCAAAGCCTCTTCATTGGCAGCAATGATTACGGTGCCAGAAATGTTTCAAAAAGCACGAAGCGTTGGGGCAAGGGAATATGATTTATTAACCCTACTCATCCTTGTAGCTCTTATCTACTGGGCAATTTGTTCAGTCATGACTGTTCTACAGAACTATTTGGAAAAACGTTTTGCGAAATATCTTTGAATTCGATGTACCGTTCTTGAATTCAAAGTAATGAATAAGTTTTTTCAAACGAAAAAGGAGCCAAAACATAAACTGTTTTGGCTCCTTTCAGACTGTAGACAAASAAWAAAATGAGTGAATATAACTGCATTTCTATTGAAAAAGAGCYTATGCAAGAAWATGTTGATTTCCATTGCGGCGGACGCGTTTCGCGGGCACGGCTTCAGTCTCCTCGTCACTAGAAAAACCGGTGCTCCYRCATCGCTTCGCTAGCTTCGTCGCAAACGAATAGTGCAAACTTACATTTGCACTATTCGTTTCCTGYGGGKCCTTCAGCTCGTGCTGTTCCCGCTGAAAAGATTGGAACCAAAGGCAATTTGGTCCTAATCTTTGCGACGAGTAACCGCAGGAGCAGTTGTTTTCCACCGCCTCCACTCC
>NZ_JBFUIO010000128.1:0-5313 GCF_056401835.1 Paenisporosarcina sp. P4_D4
AATAATACCTTGACGTTCATTTTCTAACATAGCTTCACCTCATTAGTTTGACTCTCGAAATATATCTCATTATAGAATCCTTTTGAGAGAAAGTAAACGACAAAAAACTATTCTTATAAACCTTTTTATCAAAGGCTATAAGAATAGTTTTTTGAGTTTTTATTTAGAAATTTCCTGATTTCTTAGTTCAATTCTTCGTATTTTACCAGAAGCTGTTTTTGGCAGCTCATCGATAAACGTTATATCACGAGGATATTTGTACGGTGCTGTTAAAGTTTTCACATGATCCTGTAGTTCTTTTACAATCTCTGGTGATGCCACCGCTGAATCAACCAATACAACATATGCTTTGACGATATGCCCACGAATTTCATCCGGACTGCCCACTACAGCACATTCTTTAACCATTGGATGTTTGACCAAAGCGTCTTCTACTTCGAACGGTCCTATTGTGTATCCAGAACTAATGATAATATCATCACCACGGCCTTCAAACCAGAAGTACCCGTCCTCATCTTTTGAAGCCTTATCTCCGGTAATATAGTAAGTTCCTCTAAATTGCATTTTTGTTCGTTCCGGGTCTTTTAGGTATGACTTAAATAAAGCAGGTGTATCGGTATGAACGGCAATATCACCAACTTCTCCTGGTGCACAAACTTCGCCGAATTCATTAATGATGTCCACTTGGTTGCCAGGCGTAGGTTTACCCATTGATCCTGGACGTGCTTCCATGCCCTTCATTGTTCCTACCAACAATGTATTCTCGGTCTGTCCATATCCGTCACGCACTTCCAAACCGAATTCCCGCTTGAATGTATCGATAACTTCACGGTTTAACGGTTCTCCAGCAGACACTGCGCTATGCAGTGAAGTAAGATTATACGCTGATAATCCCTCTACTTTCGCCATTATCCGATACTCGGTTGGTGTACAACAAAGAACGTTTACTTGGTATTCCTCGAGCAGAGATAAATACGTTTTCGGATCAAATTTACCGTGATAGACAAAACCGGTCGCCCCACTTCCGAGAGTTGCAACGAATGGACTCCAAATCCATTTTTGCCAACCTGGGCTTGCAGTTGCCCATACAACATCACCTTCATGAATGCCTAACCAATGTTCAGCTGATGTACGTAAATGCGCGTATGCCCAACCATGAGTATGGACTACACCTTTAGGATTGCCTGTCGTTCCACTCGTGTATGACAAAAATGCGATGTCCGTGTTTTTTGTGTCTGCTCCAGTAAATTCAGTAGAAGCTTTGGTAAGTTCTTCAGACAATGAAACCCATTTTCCTTTGCCTTCTCCAATAACGAATTGAGTCAGTCCATCCAATTTTTCAACTTGATCAAATTGGCTGATGAATGGTTCATATGCCACAATCGCTTTCGCTTCACTATGAACTAAACGGTAATCAATATCTTTTGCTCGCAGCATTTCCGAGCTTGGAATAACGACCAGTCCAGCTTTTAAAGCACCTATGTAAGTGACATAAGCTTCTATTAATCTTGGTACCATGACCAAAACAACATCACCATGTCTCAATCCACTATTTGTAAAAACATTTGCTGCCTGATTTGCCAGTTGCATCAATTCTTTGTATGTAATTTTTTTCGTCTCGTCCTTTTCACTTTTCCAAATCAAGGCTAAACGATTTTCATCTGTTGCATATTTTTCGAATTCCTGGACCAAATTATACGTTGACGGTGCCAATAAATGTTCACGATTCAATTTAGTTCCCCCTTTGTTAAGTGATTCATCCCTCTTTATTATAGCTACAAAATACTGATTTTTCAAAAAGAACTTTTTATTCCGTCAATTAATTAGTTTGTGATGACTATTATATTATCCCTTTGTTTTCTGTTCAGTCGTGGAGTCCCATTTTTTCAGTCGTCACGACCAAAAACTCAGACTGAGCGAAATCTTATCGCTCTTCATAACACAAAAAAACCGGCAGCTTTCGCTACCGGTTCGTTTATTATAAATTATTTTTGGTAACCGCCGTTTAATTGTTGCTCTGCCATTTGCACTAAACGCTTAGTAATTTCTCCGCCAACGGAACCGTTAGCACGCGCTGTAGCATCTGGTCCAAGCTGTACACCGAACTCTTGTGCAATTTCATATTTCATTTGGTCTAAAGCTTGTTTAACACCTGGAACGACTAGTTGATTTGAACTTTGATTTGCCATGTCTGTGTCACCTCCTTGTTGAATATAGAATGTGCCGGATGGACAAATTCATGCATTCACAAGAAGTAGTAATATATGGGATTATCTTTGTTCAAAAACAGCTGTGCGTATATAAACCAAGCGTTGAATTTTTATAATAGATCGGAGAATTTATCTTGTTTCTTTTTAGGGAACATCATTATTTCACGTTCACTGACTGCTTCAGTTATCATATCATCGAATGTTTTGAAGCTTTCATAATACTCCACTTTTTCAAGCTTTGGTTTTGTTTTTGGGCTTGCAGGAGTGAAAATTGTACAGCAATCTTCATATGGTCTGATCGAGACTTCATAAGTATCGATTTGTTGGGCAATCTCAATAATATCTTGCTTGTCATATGAAATAAGTGGACGTAATACAGGCGTATTCGTCACGGCATTTATAGCTGTCAAGCTTTCTAAAGTTTGACTTGCCACTTGTCCAAGACTTTCACCAGTGATAATTGCCAAAGCTTGCGTTTCTTCACGTACTAAATCTGCAATCTTTAACATCATTCTCCGAGTTGTCGTCATTGATACATTGTCTGGAATTTGTTTTTGAATTTCTTGCTGGATTGCAGTGAATGGAATGATATGCAACTTCACAGAAGCACCAAAGCGACTTAATTTATCAGCTAAATCCATAACTTTTTCCTTCGAACGTTCACTAGTGAATGGAGGACTGTGAAAATGAATGGCATCCAGGCGTACGCCTCGCTTTAACATTTGGTAACCAGCAACAGGACTGTCAATACCACCTGAAAGCATCAGGAGTGATTTTCCGTTAGACCCAATCGGTAAACCGCCTGCACCAGGAATGACTTCTGCCATCATATAAACAGCATCTCTTCGTACTTCTACACGTAGTTCAATATCCGGTTTCTTCATTTGAACCTGAATTTCAGGGAATGCACGAAGCACATTGGCTCCAACGAACTGTTGCAGTTCATTTGTTTCCATCTCAAATGGCTTATATGAGCGTTTAACAGTTACTTTAAACGTTTTATCTTTGCGATCAATTGACTCCACTACTTTAATAGCTGTTTGTTTGATATCTTCCAGGTCGTGACTGCAAGATGCAACTGGACTGAAAGACTGAATGCCAAAAATTTGTGGCAGTCGCTCTATTAACTGTTTCATGGTTTCCTGTTCATTTGGTCGAATGAACATACGATCCCGTTCTGTTTCAATTTGAAACTTGGGTAAATCAGCAAACGCGTAACGAATATTGTCTCGTAATCGACCTGTAAACGAGCTTCGGTTTCTTCCTTTTGTAGATAACTCACCATATCTGATTAATATTTCTTTCCATTCCAACATGTTTTTAATCTCCTTTAACTTGCTTGATGATTGCCGTGAAATTTTCTATAAAATGATCAATTTGCTCATTGCTATTGCTGGTTCCCATACTTATTCGAATCACACCTTTTGTATAGTCATCGGGTAAACCGATTGCTTTTATTACATGGCTGATTTTCGTTTGTTTAGAAGAACAGGCACTCGATGTTGTTACAATGATGTCCCTTGCTTGCAAGGCATTGACCAGCACTTCTCCTTTAATATTCCGGACACTGATTGTCAGGATGTGTGCCGCAGCATCATCTGGGGATAATATGCGTATATCCTTGAAACCACTAATTAAGTTTCTCAACTTTTCGTTCCACATTATATATGTCGTATGCATGGATGCTTGATTTTCGAATGCCATTCTCATGGCTTTAGCGAAAGCAACTGCCTGAGGAACAGGTACCGTCCCACTTCTTAGCCCAAACTCTTGTCCACCACCCACAATGGTCGGTTCAAATGAAACATGACCTGTCCAAGCGACAATCCCGGTTCCTTTTAAGCCATTGAATTTATGCCCTGACAGCGTCAGTACATCTGCTCCAAGAATGGGAAACGACACTGGATATTTACCAAAACTTTGAACTGCATCTACGTGAAATAATGCTCGGCTATGTTGATGGATGACTTTTGCTAATTGTTCAATTGGTTGTATGCTTCCAATCTCGTTATTAATATGCATTACACTTACCAAAATCGTATCTTTACGCAATCGCTCTTTTACATCTTCAACTGAAATAATACCTTTTTCATTTACTGTTATAATATCGACTTCAAAGCCTTGTTTCTCCAATTGTTTCATCGATTCCAACACGGACGGATGTTCAATATTTGAAGTGATGATATGTCTTCCTCGAGACTGCAGGTTTCTAGCAAGACCATTGATGGCAAAATGATTGGATTCTGTTCCGCCTGAAGTGAAAATCACTTTGTTTTCTTCTGTCTTTAACATATCTGCAATTTGCTTTCGAGCACGGGAAAGGAGCATATGTGAATCCACGCCCATTTCATGCAAAGATGCAGGGTTTGCATAATACGCCTCATTCACCTTTACAAAAGTATCCAATACTTCTTTATGTGGTTTCGTCGTTGCACTATGATCGAAATAATACATTGTTGAACTCCTTTTCATTAGAAAACCACCAACACGTGGTGTGCGGTGGTTTCAATTGCCCTTATTACATAAAAGTATACCATACTGATATTCTTTAATGTCTAGCTTCAAGCACTAGCCCGCATCTTAGCTTGAGTCTACAGGATGCCTTCCTACCTAAGCAAATGCAGGCTTTTTCTTAGGTTCTTCCATCGCCGATGTCAGGCTAAAGTAGTGCTTTACGCTTTTCTTGTTATGAACGCCACGCGTCCTCTTTGACAAGAACTTCAATTCGCTTCATCGCACCCGGTTCCACTTCTTCTACAGCAGTAGCTGCTTCTTCAAGTGCTTTGGAATATCGAAGCTGACGGAATGCCGCTTCAGCCTCCAATAAACGCTGATTCATCCGTGGATGACTCGCACGATAACGGTTGCCGTATTGAATGATACGTTCAATCAACAATACATTTTCAAGCATTTCTTTTGATTTAGCATGTACTTCATGGATACATTTATCCGCTTTTGCCAAATAATTGTCTACCAATTTCATATTCAGTGGTACTTCTTGCAAGCTTTGCATCACCAAGTAAATATGTTCTTCGGCTTCTTCCAAACGAACATCCATTTCTTCAGGAATCCCCGGCATATTCGCTTTATGTACCATACGGTC
>NZ_JBFUIO010000129.1:0-5227 GCF_056401835.1 Paenisporosarcina sp. P4_D4
CTAGTGTTGCCTGAGGATTTTAAAAATAAAAAGAATAGCCACGAAAGTATTCCTGTCACACTGTTAATTCCAACAACTGCAAAAACATGCACGTACGAAGGATATATTCATTTTGTGGATGAAAAAGATCCGACTCATCATTATCAAATTCCATTTGGTTTCCGTCTAGTGGAAGAAGGTTTCGAATATTTCAAAGTCTTCTCACCAAATATTGCTACAAATCGTCAACAGAGTCCTTACAGTATAAAGAATACGGATTTAGATTTTAGATTAAATTCACCAATGAAAACATTAGATTTTATTCTAGTTGATTCAAAGACAAATAAAGATATGGGTTTAATTAGAACAGTTGATGCTTCTGGTGCAGGAATTGATCTGGATTTATATATTCAAAGTGCATTTACTGGAAGGTATTTTCCATTTACAGGGAATACAAAAAAACCAATAGCAAGTGCCTCCATATTAGCAACAGATGGGTTATATAAAATAAAGGTCATTGGAACCAATCTTGAAGGAAAGCAATATACAAAGACCGATCAAGTGTACATTGATAATAATGTCCCAACATTTACTTTAGATGATACAAATGCTTTGCCTAAAGGAGATCTTCCATTCGTTGAATTGGCACCTGGTCAAAAAACAGTTACATTGTCTGGAAGTGTGTACAATAGTGACGCAGTCATAATGGAAGATAATGGCATCGATGTAAATCAAACCGATAATAATGTTTGGTACGGACCTAACTCTCCAGCGTGGGGCATTCCTACCGATGTAAATGGCAAGTTTACTAAAGAAATTTCAGTTGATCCTGGTTTTAATTCAGTAAATAAGCTCCAATTTGTAGGTGCGGATAAGGCTGGGAACACAGCAATCGCGAAAGTCATATATTATATGAAATCGGGGACACAATATATTTACGCTAAACCAAATAAAGAGTCGTTTACTATGGGGGATCAATTAACCTATACCTTCTATGCTCATGGTTTGCAAAATGCAAAAGATTTAACTATCAAGTTCGATTACACATCAAGATATTTTAATTCCGTAGTAATTAATAAAAGTCTGTCTTTGCCAAATGATACACTGTTTACAGCTACCACAACTGGGACTGGAAGCAAAATGAATACGATTAATATAAAAGCACCTGGAGATGGGTTAACTGGTGATTTGCCATTATTTGATGTTCAAGTAGATACGAACGCAAATGAATATGTAAATGTAAATAATACATTCTTTTTTGTCAATTCATCTACTTATCAAGATCTAAGTGGTAAAACGGTAAACCCATATTTCGAAATCGGTTTATTACCAAGCTATTCAGCCTATTCAACAGCTACAGCGAAAATCAATGCTCAAGGGTTATTAAATGCAAACGGCGGCTTTAATTTTGCAATTGACTACACAACCATTGGTGCACAAGCTAAACTGGAAGACTCCAATGGTCAATTGTACAATGGGGAAATTCAAAAATCTGGAGACATTGTTTTTAAAAACCTGCCAATTTCTGAACAAGTATATACGGTCATCATTGATGTCCCTGGTCATTTTACTACTTACACGCCATTAGAAGTTGGTCGAAAAGACGGGGATAAGTATATTGGCGAGAATATTGGCTACTCAACAGTAAGAGAATATGCAGGGGATATTAATAAAGATCATGTGATCGATATTCATGACGTGATTTTGCTTCAACAAAATTGGGGAACGAACAACCGTGATTGTGATCTAAACTTTGATAAAACGGTTGATGCAAAGGATTTCAAGCTACTTGAGGCTAATTATTTAAAAGAAAACAATTATATAGTAGATACCCCTACCGCTGTAAAAGAGTTCAATGGAAAAACAATGGAGTCTATTAAGCAAGCACTAGGGATCAATTAATCATTACAAGCTAATATTGATAAAGGGTAGTGCTCATTTAGAGTGCTGCCCTTTTTATTTATTTCAATCCAGCAGATACAGGTGAACATGAATCAAGTACTAAATCATTTATTTTCTATTTACTAAAACATTTTTTAAGGGGATTACCAACAATGACCTACCAAATAGAAATAGAATTTCATCCTCTATACGAATTGGTTTCGAGTATGGCTGTTTTTACTAATCCCAAACCTTATTATGATTTAGATAAAAAATGGTTCCAAATTCTGGAGTCAAAAGTAGCTTTTTGCGTCCGTTGGCCGAGAATCAATGGGATACCGCGTTCTCTTTACAGGGAGTGTAGAATCCTGTCAGTATCTCTTTGATCAGAGTATGGCCCGCTTCTCACCGAGTATCAGTGGAATAGAATGGGTACATCAAACAGAGCTTAGTCAAATTGAATTAATTAAACGAGCAGAAAAAGCGGGTTATCAACGAGGATCTCTCTACGGTTTATATGAACATGATGGCATTGGTCTAGAATTGCTACCCAATGGAGACATCAACATACAAATACGAAACCGCTTCATTCAAGCCAAGCAGTTGTATAGGCTAATGGCTCGTATTGAAGAAGTGGCAGCCCCTTTCTTACCGAAACCATACGATTTATTTAACATGGATGGCGTACAGGAAGGAATGTTTGTATCATGACCAAAAGGACTCCTGTAGATGGCTTTGTTGAACATGTAACTGCTGGACACTATACAAAGCTGAAGCAGCAAGAAATCCTACTAAAACAGGCGAAAGAACATTTATCCAAAGAATTAAGGGATTCAACTAAACATTAATTTAATTAAAAAATGAAACATTTCTAAAATCTAATCGTAATAATGTAATAGGTAGCAAGGAGGGGTTATTATATTTGGAACAACTATAATCATCGTGTTATTCGTGATGTTAGGAATTATTCTATCAAAGGGTAAAGGCTCATTTTTAATTGCTGGATTTAACACGTTGCCACAAGAAGAAAAAGAAAAATATGATACGGTTGCATTCTGTAAGTTTATGGGGAAAATGATGTTCGCTTTATCATTCAGTATGGTATTTTGGGTACTTAGTGAAGCATATGAAAACAATTGGTTATTTGTTTTTGGTCTCATATTATTTATCGGTATAGTCGTGTTTACGCTTATATATGCTAATACAGGGAATCTATTTAAAAAGTAAATGTTTATCAGTTAATACTTGAATAGTTAATTTGAAAAAATTATTTAAACATTTGTGAAGGATTGTACTTCAACTAACGGGTGCGTTTGTTCAGTAAGAGCAACCGCTATTGTGCTAACGACCAGGATTGTGGGGAATAAAACTTTGGAAGAAAAAAAACAATCGAAACTAGAAAAATGGAGAAAGAAATATGGTTCATTAGCTGTTGCTTTGGGATGTTTATATTCTTTGATAGTTACTTGGGGAGAAGGTTGGTTTTTTACAGCAATAATGATTTTAGGGGTCTGCATATGTGGTACTTTTGCAATTTTTGATTTAAAAAATAGTACATACAATCGGATTGGTTAAAAAGGTACAAGAATAATACCTTGTGTATTATTTGTTGATGTTCCACTCTTCAATTAACGAGTGCTTTACTTCAAGAAGGAGTAAAGCATTTTTTCTTGTTGAACTAACGAGGCAGTATAGTTGAGGAAGATAAATTAGCAAAGGGAAAGGGGGATGTCTTAATTCATGAATAAATTTGTAAACATCTTTGTGTTTGTAATTTACTTCTATGTTATTTATACCTTGGCTGAGAAGTACGTAGGTTGGATAACGAGCCCTGATCACAATTTACTGTTACAGCTTATGTATCCACTTAGTATTTTTATAGTTGCAATTATAGCTACTGTGATTTCAATTAAATACATAAATAGAAATCAAATATGATTATATGCAATAGCTTCTTTAACTAACGGAACAGTTTAGTTGAAGAACAACTGATTTTAAAAAGGGGTGCCAAGTGAATGAAGTTAAGATTTTTATACTTAACATTAACAGTATTATCAATTTTACTGATTTGTGGTTGTTCGACTAAACAAGATGAAGTGAATTCCAAAGACACAGATAGCTATGAAAGAATTAGAAAAGTTGCTTGGGATATCATCGAAGAAAAAGGTTGGGGCGGCAGTGCTTTAGAAGACTGGAAAAGTGCTGATGTGAAAAAAACGATTGCTAGTAATAGCTATGAATTGCTGGATAAAACTTATGAAGGGAAAGAGGTATTAAGGGTATCCTTTGAAGACCAAGAGAACGTTGTAGTTGGTCCACCTTTAATACTTGTTGACCCCGAAACCAATGAAGTAATAGGCTATATGCCGGGTGAATAGACTTGAATGATCTTTAACTAACAGGGCTTTAGTTAAGATCATCGGGCTGATTGTCAGCTCTTTTCTTATTGAATTAACGGAGCAGTATTGTTCAATAAGGAACAATGGATTGTTTTCTTATTCGGAATTGTAAAATTAAGTGAAAATGGAAATGAAATTGGTTTTGAAGTTATTAAAGTAACGGGGGTAGGAGGGGGATTATATATTTAAAACAATTTTATTTTTTATCGTAGTCATTGCATTCTATGTTATTTCGATTTGGCAATATAAAAACCCAACAGAGGCTATTCGTTTATGGCATAAATCAGCATATTTAGAGAAACCTAAAGTAGATGAGGCATTCGTAAAGCGTTCCGTTATAATAAGGGGTATTTTCTTCACGTTGGCTTTCATCATAATAATTGTAATAACACTAGATATATAAACAAAAGAGCGATTGCACAATAAGTGCAGCAGTAGCTTATTTCACTAACGGGTGCTTTACTTCAAGAAGGAGTGAAGCCTTTTCCTACTCAACTAACGAGATAGGTTAGTTCACTAAGAATATTGTCTTATCTCAAGGAAATACTACCTTAAAATTAGGTAGGTGATTAGATGAAAAAAATATCAGTWWTWTTTTTRCTKTYGCTATTAAGTTTAACAACAGTGTTATATGTAAATTGGGAAAGTTCAACAAAAGCAAAGTTTGCAGAGACAAATGAAAACACAGTATTAGCAACATTATCTGCTAAAGTAACAACAACTTTTGAAGAACATGGTACACCAATTAGTAACGCTCGAATTATTGTGATAAATTCATTAGGTGAGATAATCGGAACAGAATTAACAAATTCTGATGGAGAAGCAAAAATACCTGTTACAGTTCACAAGGACCCTAGGTTCCCAATGAAAAACATGGGGGAAGTTACTGTCATAGCAGTTGCAAATGGATATAACGAGCATATTAACTTCAGTGTTACAATAAATGAATTTAGCGATAATACAGGAAG
>NZ_JBFUIO010000130.1:0-5206 GCF_056401835.1 Paenisporosarcina sp. P4_D4
AGAAAGTAGAAAGCTTTCTAAAACGTTCTGGCATGTGGGACTACTCATTCCGTTTAGGTGAAATTGATCAGGCAAAACTTCTTGAGAATGCCCTTTATTTACTTGACAACAAAGAAGCTGCACAGAAAACAATGGAACCTAATGTCGATCAACTTCGTCGTGAAGCTATGCGCAACTTGGATTTATTAAAAGAAAAATTCGGAAACTAAAGGAGATTGTCATTCATGAAAATTTTATTAGTCACGTCGTATGACTATCCTCATTTAGGTGGCCTTTCGACACATATGACAACATTACAATCCGGGCTTGAAGCTCGTGGACATCAAGTGGATACTTTATCTTTCTCTGATGTACCAAAATGGAAACGTGATTTTATTGCACGTGGTCCGTCGTTTATTTTAAACAAGATTTCTTTAGGTGCTGGTTATGTGTGGACGTTAGAACGTCGCCAAGCATTCCTCGAAAAAATGTTACGTGAAGATAAATATAAAGCGTACGACGTAGTTAATGCGCAAGACGTATTCGCCACTCGTGCTTCTCTTGCAGCAGGTCTTCCGACTGTTACCACTGTTCATGGTTATTTAACGTATGAAGGTATTTCAAAAGGATCTGTTGCTGAAGGATCAAAACATGCGGACAAGCTAATGGCAGTAGAACGTGTAGGATATACGGCTACACGCGAAGTCATTACGGTTGATACACGCATTAAAGATTATGTGAAGCGTGAAACAAACGTTGACGGAACGATGATTAAAAACTTCATTGATGTAGATTCATTTAAACCAGAAGTTGAACGTCGCCGTGAATTCCGTGACAAATATGGCTTAAATCAAGATGAACTTATCTTCTTCGTTCCACGTCGTTTAACTCGTAAAAATGGCGTTATTTATCCAGTATTGTCATTCCCACCTGTTTTGGAGAAATTCCCGAACGCTCGTGTACTATTTGCAGGCACAGGTGAAATGTTTGATGAAATCAAATCTAAAGCTGCAGAACTAGGCGTAGCAGACAATGTTACATTACTAGGCGCCGTTGCTCATAAAGACATGATCGAGTACTTTGCTCTAAGTGATGTTGTATTAGTTCCTTCTATATATAGTGCAGGAGTTGAAGAAGCTACATCCATTTCTGCTCTTGAAGCAATGGGCTCAGGTGTACCACTAATCGCTTGTGCTGTAGGTGGATTAAAAGAAATTGTTGACCATGAAAAAGATGGTCTGCTTGTTGAAGAAAGAAACATTGAAGATCTTTCAAATGCCATGATTCATCTTCTTGAAAACCGTGAAGAAGGATCACAGCTGGCTGATGCTGCACGCAAAAAAATCGTGGACCAATATTCTCATTACGCAGCTGCCGAAAAATATGAAAGTATCTATAAACGTGCAATCTCTAAATAATCTAAGGCTCCTTGCTCCTATAGCAAGGAGTTTTTCTAAATAGGTAGGTGTAAGATGAGTAACTTGAAGAAAGCTGCGTTATGGTCAACAGGACTTGCTTTATTGCTGAAATTATCAGGGTTCGTTCGTGAAGCAGTAGTCGCGAATGAGTTTGGGGTATCAAATGAAACAGATGGCTACTACCTCGCTTTCAGTTTTATTACATTAGTGGTGGCCATGATATCTACAGGCTTCAATAATGTATTTTTGCCAATGTATATTAAACGTAAAAAAACAGGATTGGATACTAGTGAACAAAATGCGAATGCCCTCCTGAACTGGACAATGATCATCTTTGGTTTTATCAGTATTTTGGGATGGTTTTTTGCGAAACAGTTTGTTCCCGTCATTTATCCCAATATGAAGGCAGGCATAGAGCCGTATGCCGTTGAAATGACTCAGATTTTCTTTGCATTCATGATGTTAATTGCGTTAACCGGACTATTGGATTCCTATCTTCAGTCCCGGCGCATATTTGTACCTTCACAATTAGCGAAGTTGTTAGCTACATTGATGGCAGCCATTTTCGCCATTTTCTTCAGTGATGTATGGGGAATTTATTCACTGGTCTACGGATTTGTATTCGGAACAATTTTAGGTGTGGTTATTCAGTTATATTTCCTAGGCCGTTCCGATTATAAATGGCGGATGGATTTCACTATGGAGCCGGATTTCAAAAAAGCCTTCATTATATTGATTATCCCTTCTTTATTGAACTCTGTGGTTGGGCAAATAAATTTGTTCGTCAATAAAGCTTTCGCATCTGGTGAGGGTGTCGCTGACGGTGCAGTTACGTATTTAAACAACTCATCGCTTCTAATCAGCATACCGAATGCGATTTATGCGACAACTTTAGCAGCCATCATCTTTACACTAATGAGTGAACAAACGGAAGATATTAAGAAATTTAAAGATACTTTTTTCCGTGGTATGGAAATTTCTCTTGTTACGTTGTTACCAATTACCGTGGGTTTATTGGTTGTTGGTGACGCAGCTGTATCATTCATTTATGAGCATGGAAAATTCTCAGCGCAAGATACAGATAATACGTATATTGCCTTGTTATTTTACCTACCAATTATCGTTTTCCAGGGCATGCAATTGATTCTATCCAAATCGATGTATGCTCGCGGAAAAACAGCTGTTGTATTCCGAATAAGTGTCACGACAATTTTATTAAATTTCTTATTAAACTGGTGGTTAGTTGATGATTATGGCTACCCTGCACTCGCCGTCGCAGCGTCCGTCGTCAGCATTTACTACTTTACCGTGTCTATGATTGTGGTTTATAGAGATTTAGGAATGTCTGAGTTTGCTCGATTTGCTCGCATGAGTGTCAGAGTAATCATACCTGCAGTCCTTATGGGGCTTGTGGTTTGGGGAGCTAAGATTGCTTTAGGTGCGGAGGATTGGTATTCGCTAATCCAGCTAGCGGTACTTGTGCCAATAGGGGTTATTGTATATGCAGCGTCATTAAAAGTCACTTACCCGACTGGCTTCAATCGCATGTTGAGTATGGTGAAACGATCTAAATAATAGTTAGTGAGCTTCTGGCCAGTGCCAGAAGCTTTTTCTTTTGATAAAGTCATTGTTAAACAATCGTAATGAGTGAGGAGACTTGCAAGTTCGTCCGAAGAAAGGAATCTGATTCTCGCTAATTTTTATATAAAAAATAGCCTTAATAACCTTATAATAAAACTCAAAAAAACCGTTTCGTATAAATACGAAACGGTCTTTCCTATGCTAGTTAATTTTCTTTACAAGTGTGTAGTTTGCATCTTTCTCACGAATCCACCCGAAATCTGCAGGTGAATTTTGATCTGATAAGACTTTAAACCACTTATTTCCATCCGAACCAATTTTTTCATCTAAAATCACCAAAGGATAACCAAAGCTATTGTTAGCACCTAAGTCTTTTGCTTTGTATGTGAATAATAGATTATCTGATTTGACTTCAGGAGTAGACCTCACGTTGATTACACCATTATGAGCTGTCATTGCCAATTGTTTCGCATTTACTCCACTATCCTTGTAACCTAGTAAAGTATCCCCACGCCACATATATTGAGCAATCTTAGCTCCCCAGTTTGGATCAGAAGCATAATGAACATTCATACCTGAAGATTTATTTCCAGGTGCCAAACCTTTAGCATATGTGCCAGTAGGCGGACCATAGTTTAAATTCACATAACGTGTCACGAATGCCACGACACTATCTTCAGGTTTGATATATGATTCTCCATCTTCAGGTGTTGAATCAAATACTTTAATACCGAAAAGATTGTTCTTCGTCTGTGCATTCACACTCATTCCCGAATCACTCTCATGCATCGCCGCACTAAGGATGAAGAGCGCGTTCACATTATAAATACTTTCCACTTCTTTTAAGAAAGCACCTAGCCCAATCAGTTTCGATTTGGTTAATGCCGTAGGATATTTTGAAGAAACAGTCTTTAAACGATCCATAATATAAAGATTCAATTCATCTGCTGTATAGTTCGTTTTACTTCTTGCTGATAAGTATTGGAAATATGGATAGTGCTGACCTGCGAATACACCATTTTCATGATAGAAATTGACGCCATCCTGAGAATAATATTTTTGAAGATTCGTCATAAATATTGGTGCAGGTCCAATTTGATAGCCACCAAAACCAAACGATTTATTGGCATGATTATAAGTAAAATGTGTTAACACACCTGTAGATGACGGCATGTAGTAATCTTTATTTGTAATCAGCTCTTGCGGAATATATTCAATTTCACTTTGTTTCGCAAAACCAATTGTTCCACCAGCTTGAACTTTTACATATTTGTCATTGGACTCCAGTAATTTTAATTCTCTACCATATTGAATATATGTGACTTGTTTTGAAAAAGTGTTATCTGAATAAATGACAGTTGTAGATCCTGGCGTGTAATGCTTTGCATAAGCAAGACCGTCTTTAATTTGAATCATTTCATTGCCCTTATAGATTGCTTTGGCAGAAGGATTACTTCTGAAAGCAGAAGCTGCAGCATCATATGTAATATATTCCGATTGCCCTTTCACAAGTTGACCATCTTTAATTATGGCATTGTAGTATTTAGTTGTATCAATAGGTGGCTCCGGCTCAGGTTCAGTGGGTGGTGTTGGCACATAGCTCTCTTTCGCTTCTAAGAAACGTACGATAAATGCGGCTGCTTGCGCTCGAGTCGCATTAGATTTTGGTTCAAATCTCATTGTCCCATCGTCATTCGGAATACCGTTTATAATTCCGTAATTAGTTGCATGAAAAATTGCTAATTTCGTTGCTGATGTCATTAAACTAGCATCTGAAAAAAGGGTTTCCTTTTTTACTAATTCCATTTTACTGTAGATCAATGCATTTTCAATGGTCAAAGCAACTTGCTCACGTGTAATCAAGGCATCAGGATTAAATCTATCTGACGTTACACCTTGCATAATACCTGCACCAGCCACAGCATTAACAGAAGCAGCCAATGTCATATTTGGTGTAACATCTTTAAAAGTGGCTTGTGCTTCAGGTAAATTCAAAGCCCTTTTTATGAATGCTGCAAATTGAGCACGTGTTACTTGTTCTTCTTGGCCGTATTTTCCTTCTCCATAACCTAACAAAATTCCCCGTTTAACAGCTTCTCTCATCTCAGGTGCTAAAGTACCGGTAATATCATCATGGCTATCGGCTTTTACTTTTTGTGTCGTCAATAACATCGTAAATGCCAACGTGAACATGACCACAAGAAGCAAACCCTTCTTTATATGTTTCA
>NZ_JBFUIO010000131.1:0-5201 GCF_056401835.1 Paenisporosarcina sp. P4_D4
TCTGTACCCTGACCTTCATCGATGCGGAGCATATAAGTAAAGATCAACAGACCGGCATAAGCGATGATAGACATATAATAAAGCGATTCCAATGACCAATAGACCAATACGACACCTGCAAGCGCTGTTCCAATAACACGAGCCATAGTAGCGACATTCATATGCCAGCCATTCATTTGCAGCAACTGATCGTCTTTAACCACTAATGGTATGGTTGCCTGCAAAGCTGGAAAATAAAATGCTGCCGACAATTGGATGCTGATCATGAAGGCGACCATCCACCAGATGGAGCCTGTTCCGATTGCAATCAGCATGAAGCTGACACTGATCATACGACCGAATCCCGAAATCAACAATACCGTCTTTTTCTTCGATTGATCGATTATTTTGCCGGCCATTGGTCCAGCTAAAATTCCAGCAAGTAAACCAATTGCCATGATGACTGACTTCAGGAAATCAGAAGGAATTCGTTCCTGCATAAACTCCAAATTTCCAATGATTCCAGTCCAGAGACCAAGACCCGCAATCATTTCCCCCACTAAAATAATCCATACATTTCGATTCTTCCACATATAATCCCCTGTATACAACAAAGGAAGCCATTATAGCTCCCTTGTTGTACCCCTTCTATTTCTTGCTATCTTCGTTTGTTTTCAATGCTTTCCATAATCTTACGACAGCCCCGTCTTTGTCTGTATCGACAATAAACGAGCCGTTTGAGTAGCGATCTGAAACACGGATTGGTTTCGTTTCAACAACTTCACGAACGCCTTTTGCTGTCTCGATAATTACTTGTTCATTATCTTCAACATAGAATACGCCGCTTACGCGGTGAGCATTCGATTTTAATTCGCGTAACACAACAACTCCTCGTTTTGCACGAGTGCCTTGTTCGAATTCTTTTAATGCCATTTTTTTTACGGCGCCTCGATGAGTCACGAGGAATAAATCTCCGCGTGCATCAGCTGGAATGATCGTTGCATTTGCTACAACATCGCCATCTTTCAAGTTAATCCCTTTCACTCCACCAGTTTTCACACCGGTAACAGGAACTTCCTGCATATTGAATCGTACAGCATAGCCGTTATGCGTGACGATGAAGACATCTTCGGTTTCCGTTACGAGATCAATATACATAACTTGATCGCCTTTTTTCAAATTCATCGTATTCAATGCTCGTGAATAACGCTGAACTTGATATTCAGCCAGTGTAGAACGTTTAATCTGACCCAGTTTTGAAACTGCTAAAATATAGCGGTTTTCATCAAAGGTTTCGATTGGAATTGCTTTGATGATTGTTTCGTTCGAATCAAGTGAAACGATACTCGATATATGCTGGCCAAGGTCCTTCCAGCGGATATCAGGTAGTTCATGAATCGGCTGATAGATGTAATTTCCTAAACTTGTGAACAGTAGCAAGTGATGTTGCGTATTCATCATCGACTCAAATAATAGATAATCTGAGTCTTTCATTGTGAAGTCTTTACCGTTAGAAGCACTGTATGAACGTGTACTTGTACGTTTTACATATCCGTCTTTCGTCACGGTAACCATAACCTCTTCACTCGGAATCAAGACATCCAGTGTTAATTTGATTTCTTCGATTTGGTCTTCAATAACGGATCTCCGTGGCTCAGAGAACTGCTTGCGAATGGCTTGCAATTCTTTTTGGATGACTTTCGTCAATTTTGATTCGTTATTTAATATTGCCATCAATTCACTAATTGTTTTTTGCAATTCAGCTTCTTCATTTCTCAAGTCCGTAATATCGGTGTTTGTTAAACGATAAAGTTGAAGAGAAACAATCGCTTCAGCTTGCGCTTCAGTGAATGCAAAAGCACGGATTAAATTATTTTTCGCATCGCGTTTATCCTGAGATGCACGGATGGTTTTAATTACTTCATCCAAAATGGATAGGGCTTTCATCAAACCTTCCACGATATGAATGCGGTCTTTTGCTTTTTGTAAATCATATGCAGAACGTCTAGTCACTACATCTTTTTGATKCTCAATATAAGCATCAAGCAATAATGGCAATGTCATCATTGTCGGACGACGGTTATGAATCGCAATCATGTTGAAGTTGTAAGCTATCTGCAAGTCGGTGTTTTTAAACAGGAACTGCAAAATGCCTTTTGCATCAATATCTTTTTTCAATTCGATTACGATACGTAAACCAGTGCGGTCGGATTCATCACGGACCTCTGCAATACCGTCCAGACGTTTATCGAGACGTTGTTCATCTATTTTCTTGATCAAAATCGCTTTATTAATTTCAAAAGGAATTTCGGTAATAACGATTTGTTCCTTACCGCCTTTTAAAGCTTCGATTTCTGCTTTCGAGCGGACAACGATTTTGCCTTTTCCTGTCTCGTAAGCTTTTCGGATACCATCCACACCTTGAATGATACCTCCAGTAGGAAAATCAGGCCCCTTCAGAACCGTCATTAATTCATTAACAGTAACTTCAGGATTGTTCATGCGCATTAACACAGCGTCTAGCACTTCATGCAATGCATGAGGCGGCATGTCTGTTGCATATCCAGCAGAAATCCCTGTTGCACCGTTTACAAGTAAATTAGGGAAACGAGCTGGCAGTACAGTTGGTTCCAACTCGGAATCATCAAAGTTTTGTACCAAGTCAACTGTGTTTTTATTGATATCACGAAGCATTTCTCCTGCGATGGCCGACAAACGTGCTTCCGTGTAACGCATAGCAGCAGGTGGATCACCATCTACAGAACCGTTGTTCCCGTGCATTTCAATCAACATGTGGCGAACTTTCCAGTCCTGACTCATCCTTACCATGGCTTCATAAACGGAACTGTCACCATGTGGATGATAGTTACCGATTACGTTACCGACAGTTTTTGCTGATTTACGGAACGGTTTTTCGTTTGTATTTCCTTCATGGAACATCGCATATAAAATACGACGTTGTACGGGTTTAAGTCCATCTCGGGCATCAGGTAGTGCTCGATCTTGAATAATGTACTTACTATAACGGCCAAACCGGTCGCCGATGACTTCTTCTAAGGGTAGATCTTGATAACGTTCGGTTTGTGTCATTCTGAATCCTCCTCAGCATGGATGAGTTCGTTTTCTAGAATATTGCTGTCTTCATCCAGACCAAAATTAACATTGTTTTCAATCCATCGTCTTCTTGGTTCAACTTTGTCACCCATCAAAGTAGTGATGCGTCTTTCCGCACGTGCATCATCATCAATTTCTACTCGAATCAATGTTCTTGTATCAGGATTCATCGTTGTTTCCCATAATTGTCCGGCATTCATTTCACCAAGACCTTTATAACGCTGGATCATATATCCTTTACCGATTTTTCGGATGGCTTCGTCAAGTTCAGCTTCCGTCCAAGCGTACTGAAGAACTTCTTTTTTGCCGACTCCACGGTAAACTTTGTAAAGGGGGGGCAAAGCTATATATACTTTTCCTGCTTCAATCAATGGTTTCATATAACGGTAGAAGAACGTCAGAAGCAATACTTGAATATGTGCTCCATCCGTATCGGCATCAGTCATGATGACGATTTTGTCATATGCGATATCCGGAACTGAGAAATCAGCGCCTACTCCACCGCCGATTGCGTGGATGATCGTCGAGATTTCTTCGTTTTTCATGATGTCCGCAAGTTTTGCTTTTTCGGTATTGATAACTTTTCCTCGAAGTGGCAAAATCGCTTGGAAACTGCGGTCTCGTCCTTGTTTCGCAGAACCGCCGGCAGAGTCACCCTCCACCAGATATAATTCGTTTTTCGCAGCATTACGAGATTGTGCAGGAGTCAGCTTCCCAGATAAAATTGAAGCTGATTTCTTTGATTTTTTGCCGTTACGTGCATCTTCTCGGGCACGACGAGCAGCTTCTCGTGCTTGTTGTGCACGAATCGCTTTACGGACAAGTGAGGCACTCAATTCAGCATTTTCTTCAAGAACATACAACAGTTTCTCGGAAACTACCGCATCCACTGCTGCACGAGCTTCACTCGTACCTAATTTACCTTTCGTCTGTCCTTCAAATTGGAGAATGGCTTCAGGGATACGCACTGAAACGATTGCTGAAATTCCTTCACGAATATCTGCTCCATCCAAGTTCTTATCTTTCTCTTTAAGTAAACTTGTTTTGCGTGCATATTCGTTGAATACGCGCGTCAAGGCAGATTTCGCGCCTGTCTCATGGGTTCCACCATCACGCGTACGGACATTATTAACAAACGATAAAATCGTTTCAGAGTAGCCATCATTAAATTGGAAAGCAAACTCCACTTCGATGTCATCCTGAACCCCTTCAACATAGGCAACTGGATGCAATACATCTTTTTCTTCATTCAAATAACCGACAAACGCTTCGATGCCGGTTTCGAAAAAGAATACGTCTTTTGTGCCATTACGCAAATCATTCAGTTCGATTTTAAGCCCTTTTAATAGAAAAGCAGACTCTCTCAAACGTTCACATAATGTCTCATAATTGTATTTTGTAACCGAAAAAATGGTTGGATCAGGCAAGAAATGAATGGATGTTCCTGATTCTTTCGTTGTGCCGATTTGTTCAAGTGTTGTAACGGGGTGTCCACCATTTTCAAAACGCTGGCGATATTTTTTGCCATCGCGGTGGATTGTAACTTCCAAAAACGTAGATAACGCATTTACTACCGATGCACCTACTCCGTGTAAACCACCACTTGTTTTGTAGCCTCCTTGTCCAAATTTACCGCCTGCATGCAGAATGGTAAAAATAACTTCGGGTGTAGGTTTTCCAGTTTTGTGCATTCCAGTAGGCATTCCGCGTCCAAAGTCGCGAATGCTGATACTTTGATCTTCATGTATATTGACAACGATATGATCACCAAATCCAGCAAGTGCTTCATCGACTGCATTGTCGACAATTTCATACACTAAATGGTGTAAGCCTCTAGCGTCCGTAGAACCAATATACATTCCTGGACGTTTTCGAACTGCTTCCAGTCCTTCGAGAACTTGAATTGCATCGTCGTTATAAGCTGATATTGATTGATTTTTTGCCAAATCGTTCTCCTCCAAAAAACAAACAGATGTTTTCATTGTATAGAATGAATGTCACCTTTGCAATGAGTCTAGTAGTATATTCCATGATCAACAGGTAATTTATAGGATAAATGAAAGTTCACCTAAAGCGTTGTGACAGGTTGTGACACATGATAAACTATT
>NZ_JBFUIO010000132.1:0-5086 GCF_056401835.1 Paenisporosarcina sp. P4_D4
GAATACGGCTTCTGAATAAGATGCTAAGACATGATCTTATTGGAGGGTTTTCCATGCATTCATTCTTTACGTATGTATTTCTTGGAATTTCATTGGCAGCACCTATCGGCCCAGTAAAAACGACGCTGATAAATACAGGCATCAACAAAGGCTTTTTTCGTGCATGGATTTTCAGTCTTGGAGCCTTATCTTCCGATATCCTATATATGCTTTTGGTGTACTTCGGAATCGCTAAATTCATCGATTCACCATTCATGCAAACGCTGCTCTGGTCTTTCGGATGCTTTGTCCTCATTTATACGGGGATTGAAAATCTGCTTGCGCTCCACAAAACTAAAGCAAAAACAATGACCAAGACAAATCGAATTCGACATACATACATAGCCGGCTTATTCATGGCGTTTCTAAACCCTTTGACGGTCCTTTTTTGGTTAGGTATTTATGGTTCCCTCCTTGTAGGGTCTTCTGAACCATTGGCAGGATATGAAATCTTCATTTGCAGTGGAGCCATATTATTGGGAATTATGATGGTGGATTTAACTATGTCCTTATTGTCCAGTAGCGCCAGCAAAGTGCTATCGAATAACATCCTGACAGGCATTTCCATGATATCCTCCCTTTCCATGATCGGCTTCGGCGTTTATTTCGGCGTCCAAGCCTATCATTCACTTTTCTAGCAAATCGCACCCGCATAAAAATGTACGTCTTGGAGACCCTAAATACGTTCCTCAATATGAAATTTTCTGAGGTGTATGTATGGAAAACAGTGAAGAAAAAGTCAGTACATGGTGCATTATCAGTATGGCTTCAATCCCTCTTGTAATGACATTAGGAAATTCAATGCTAATTCCCGTTCTTCCCATTTTGGAAAAAACGATGGGTATTTCTTCGTTTCAGTCGAGCATGATTATCACAAGTTACTCAATAGCAGCCATTTTCCTCATCCCAATTGCAGGCTATCTATCCGATCGATTTGGCCGTAAAATTGTCATATTGCCTAGTTTGATTTTAGCCCTAATTGGTGGATTAATTGCCGGTTACGCCTCCTGGAAACTGGATAACCCCTTCGCCTGGATTATCATCGGGAGAATTTTGCAGGGAATCGGTGCATCTGGTGCCTTCCCGATCATCCTCCCACTCGTTGGGGATTTGTATAAAGACGATGATGAAAAAACTAGTTCATGTCTTGGCATCATCGAAACTTCGAATACGTTCGGAAAAGTGATTAGTCCAATATTAGGAGCTACTTTCGCTTCTTTCTTATGGTTCCTTCCATTCTTCTCCATTTCCTTTTTCAGTCTTATTTCAATAGTTCTTATTTTTTTCTTTATCAAAGTACCCCATGAAAAAGAGGAGCCAAAGAAATTCAAGGAGTTCCTWAGCAACAGTAAGCAGACATTCCAAGAGGAAGGAAAGTGGCTATCMGCCGTCTTTCTCAGTGGTATTTTTGTTATGCTTATTTTATTCGGCACACTTTTCTTTCTATCGGAAATTCTGGAGAAAGAATACGAATTGAAAGGAATTAAGAAGGGCTACGTGCTGGCCATTCCTCTATTAATGTTGTGTATCGCTTCTTTCATTACGGGCCGCAAGATCAAAGGCAATCTATACAAGATGAAAAAAATGATGCTAGTCTGTCTAATTGCTTTATCTGTGAGCGTTAGTATGGTTGGAATATGGGCCGAACGACTTTGGGTCTTGCTCACTATTACCAGCCTTGTCGGAATTGCCATAGGTGCCATGCTACCTGTTCTTGACGCACTCATAACGGAGAATATTGATAAAGAAGAACGCGGTACCGTCTCATCTTTCTACAGTTCTGCTCGTTTCATTGGCGTGGCAGCTGGACCACCAATCATGGCGCTGGTCATGAACAATTATCTCAATGTTAGTTTTTTGATGGCAGGTKCACTAGGTGTTATTTTGACTTTTCTTGTATTTAAGTTCATCGATGTGAAAGAAATAGAGAACTGAGACGATACCAGTTATTCTTAACTGCTATCGCCTATTGTTAAATTAAAGCACTTGTTAGTTTGCACAAGGTGTAGAAAAATTATTATATTAAGTGCATATAATTGCCGGCCAGCATTAGATAAGCAAGCGCTAGTTTCCATTAACTATCCAGCTATTTTGTACATCATGTTTTCCTCATATTCTTTTATAAAATCGGTAAATGATATTTTCTCTATAGTTTCTGAACAAAACCTTCAATCATCTTGATATCATTTTCCTCAGAATTTATTCAACTTAAAAAAACCCAAAATGTACATGATACCATGCACATTTTGGGTTTTTATTATGATTTTCATCCTTGAAAATTACTTACGTATTGTGTTTAATGCTGTTGTCCAAGGGATAACTTGGTCTAACATTTGGTTTACAGAAGCTGCTTGAACGTCAGCTGGTTTGAATACTGTTCCGTTTTCGAAGTCTGTAAATAGTGATAATGCTGGGTGTACACGAACATGTGCTACTAGTAATTCACTTAAAATCCCGCGTAAATGTTCTGTTGCACGAGCCCCACCTACAGAACCATATGAAACGATACCAGCTGCTTTATTATTCCACTCATCACGTAGGTAATCTAATGCATTTTTTAGTGCGCCTGTAATAGAGTGATTGTATTCTTGAACGATGAATACAAATCCATCTTGTTTTGCAATGATTTCTGACCATGCAGCTGCCCCTGATGCATCGCCGCCTGCTTCACCTAAAAGTGGTAATTTGTATTCTGCGATATCGATAATAGTGTAGTTTGCGTCACCACGTTTATCTGCTAATTCTTTTACCCAAGTTCCTACTTGTGGACTTACGCGCCCCTCACGTGTTGATCCTAAAATAATACCTATATTTAATTTTGACATTGTTTTTCCCTCCATTTTTTGTGCTCCAAATAAATTAGTTAAAAAGCCCATTTTTTGTTATTTCACCTCCTCACAAGTACTCTTTTTCAATTTCAAGTGTGCTCCGAACCGTGTTGATTGGTCGTACTGATGCCTCAATTTGTTCTCTTTTCCCTTCAAGAAATGGCGGTAACGATAATATTTCCCCTACTGTTTCGTAAGGCTCGTCCCCCATAAATCCAGGACCATCTGTTGCCCATTCAAAAAGGATTCCAGGTGCTACGCGTGCATATAGTGATTCAAAAAAGAATCGATCAACATACCCTGACGTACCTAAACCAAATTCTTTCAAACGTTCAATCCACTCATATAATACCTTTGTATCTTCCACGCGGAAGGCTGCGTGATGCACTGTACCGAATCCTTGTCGGCCTGCTGGAAAAATCGTATTGTGCTCCACAATCACTTGTGCACCATTTCCACCTTCGCCCATTTCAAATAAATGCATAGATCCCTCTTCTGCGATTTCACGCATTAGCATTACTTTTTCCAATACTTCTTTATAATAATCATACTGAGCGATACGAACATGAATAGGTCCTAAACCTGTAATCGCAAATTCAAGTGGTACCGGACCGCTCTGCCAAGGTGTCCCTGATGAAACCCCTTCATTAAATTCATCTGAAATTAACATATATTGTTGATCATCAAAGTCAACAAATGAAATAGTTTTCTTATCAAATACTGCTTTAATGCCTGTATGTTTTACTTTGTACTTATCAAAACGTTTCACCCAGTAATCAAGTGCCGCATCGGTCGGTACACGAAAAGCCGTTTTATAAATCTCGTTTGTTCCGTGTGTTCCTTTTTGAATACCTGGAAAATCAAAGAATGTCATATCTGTACCGGCAGAACCTTTATCGTCTGCAAAGAATAAATGATACGTTTGAATATCATCTTGATTTACTGTTTTCTTTACTAGACGCATTCCTAATACACATGTGAAAAATTCATAGTTTTTCTCTGCACTACTTGTAATCGCTGTTACATGGTGAATTCCCTTTAAATGATTCATTATGGTTCCTCCTTTTTTATATCAAATTAATAATTCTCGAATTCGAGATAATTATTAAAAAAATTATAGTTTCTTTGCTTGATTACTTAATTGTTTAAGTAGTTCAATCACTTTGGACATGCTCAACGAACAACAAACTTCTTCTGTTCAAGCTTATCTACCTCATAAGTGATACTACTACTTGAAATGAGGACCTTTTTGCCAATCAATTGAATTGGTTGATCGCCTTTATAATAAAGTAATTTTAATACAGCAAACTCTGTTGGATTCAAGTCAAATCTTGCTGCATCTTTTCTGATCACTTCCTGAATCGCTTGGGCTGCACGAATAATAACAGAAACAGGAAGCAACTTTTTTTGAGTTAAAACCAATAGTATCACCACTTAACTATCTTCAATCACGATATCTTTAATTCAAATATCTTTAATTCAAACTAAATATAACACGATTTTAGAATTAATGCATCACTTTTGTTCGATTTCCAAGGGATCGTATCCATTTTAACAGGAACGACGTGTTGGTTTATAAAAAAGTTTGATCAAAAATACGTCTTATTAAGTTGATTTCCCCAATATAAAAGAGCCTGCTTTAAAAAAAAGCTTGATCAAAACAGGCTCTTTAAATATTTCACGAGAACGATTTTTATAAAAAAGCTTGATCATTTTCTACCTGTGTTGCTCAACAATCACGCCCGATTATTGAAGTTCGGTTTTAGACTAATCCACTTCACATATTTACTTTATGAAGCTTCAAGATAAAGACTGCTGCCACGATAAGAAGGGACACCGTCAGAAAAGTAACCGCGAGCGCGCTTTGCCCACTTGCGTACAAAGCTGCGGAAGCAACAATGAACACAACCAGCTTAAGCGTGGTTCGTATGGGGAAGGAGAAGATGGGGAGCGACGCCTTCGGGGAGAGAAACATACCCCATAGAGTGGCTATTACTAGTGGCGTAGCAACCGCGAGTATAATTTTGACCGCTGCCCCTGTCTTGATATGATAACCCCAGTAACTGAACGCAGCCATTGCACCAAGCTCCAGTAGAAAGAATCCGGTGAGGACGCTAACACCTATCCATTTTATTTCCATCCGACTCTTCCTCCTAATAAAAAGAAATAAGAAACTAATGTTAATTTTTTTATATGCAATATGTTTCGGCCATATTCTA
>NZ_JBFUIO010000133.1:0-5038 GCF_056401835.1 Paenisporosarcina sp. P4_D4
AATTAAGATATATTGAAGATAAAATACCTACTAATAAATTTTATGTGACCCATGCATTTAATTCAGAAAAGGATTCTCTGGAATATAACTTAGAAAATGAAGATTCGAATGAAGCGATACCAATTCAAGAATTAACAAGTACATTGGCAATTACTGATGTTTTTTCAAGTCTCACAATGAATGAAGTTGTTTCATTTTATAGTCATTTAGCCAAACTCCCGATGCTTGGACTCCATCATCCTGTGGGACAACGAATTTTATATGAGATTAATAATGTTCAAATGGCAGAAGTAAAAGATTTGCATATATTTAGGGTAAGAAATCGAAGTCAAATTGATCGTCAGATACCATTTGTAGATTCGGAAATGTTTGAAGCTCCTCATGGATATGCGACTCAAGGTAGATTTAATCATCAAGGTCATGGAGAGTTATATGTTTGCGATAATAAGAACGTTGCTATTAAAGAGGTAATATCAAAAGAGAAAGATTTAAGATACGAAATTATTGAATGGAAACTTGAAGAATCTGTTAAGCTAATTGATTTGTCTCATATAAATTCACCGCTAGCAAAGTATTGTAGTTTTCATAAGACTACACCAAATGGACAAGAATATTTAATACCCAATTTTATCGCTCAATGTGCAAAACATCAAAAAATATCTGGCATAAGGTATAATAGTGTTCATGATAATGAGGCTTTAAATTACGTTTTCTTTGATTTTGAAGAAAAATGGTTTAAAACTATACATCTTGATGTGGATCTAGAGTTGGAATTTCTTGAAGAATGTATACGAACAAAAACAGTAGCTTAGTTGTTTAAAATCTATATTTGTTAAAAAAGACAGTTAGCTTCGTATAAAGCTTACTGTCTTTTTTTATATATGAGTTTATTAAAATTGTGGGCTTCGGAGTAAAGTTGTCTTGTTTCATTAAGTGCATATTATGATACTAAAATCAATAACTGATTGTGTAAGCTTTCCTGCCGTCTCTAAATGTGCATTATAAAATTATGGAACGCATCAAAAGTGTAGTTGACTTTTTGATACTTGAAGTGCACAAGAAATGTATCTTAAAGCAGGAAAGGTAGTTATGAGACTATGAAGACATTCAGTTATGTGCGTATATCATCGAAAGATCAGAATGAAGCAAGGCATAAACAAAGCCCTGATAAATCGCTCATTTTAGTAGTTAACAACATTTCACACAAGAATGGATATAGTTTACAAAATTAATAAGGTACAATGGCAATGGTACATGTAGACTATATTGGGGTGAGAGAATGAAGAAAATGTTCCTAGTTGTGGTGAGTTCAATTTTGTTGTTAACGTTTAGTAAAGAAACAATAGCTCACCCAGGAAATACAGATAGTTATGGAAAACATACTTGTAGAACCAATTGTGGACAATGGGGATTAGAGTATGGAGAATATCATGGACATGATGGCGGAATAAGCGATTCTTCATCTTCTGGATCAGGTGATTCTTCTTTTGATTCTACTTATTCAGTCGAGGATTCCATTATGAGCGAGCAAGACTTAGAAGTTCATTACGATGAACTACAAAACCAAGGATATGATGTTGGCTTTCAAGATGGATATAACGATGAAGGATTTGTTGATTTTCATCAAGAAGTTTATGCAAAATTATCAAATGCAGATTATAGTTGGTATGAACTTGGTTATGAAAAAGGGTACAAAGACGGGGAAGAACAAAGAGTTAATGAAATTATACAGAAACAAGAAGCTGACTTTTTAACTGGCGAGAAAATAGGCTACGAACAAGGGAACATAGACTTTAATAACAAAACGGTAAAGCAAATACCGCAAGCTGATTCCTCTCAAACGAAATATTGGGTTAAAGGATATACAGAAGGCTACCACAAAGCGGTAAAAGTAATGAAAGTATCAGCGCAGGCGAAAGAAGAAGGATATCAACAGGGCTTAATACAGGAAGTAACGAGCATCCCATCTCATTACTCAAGTGAATATGAAACGAAGATAGCTTTTGAAGAAGGGTTCAAAAAAGGAAACGATGAAAGAATTAAGAAGTTGCATCAAGCTTTTGAAAAGGAAGGATATGAAGCTGGATTTAATCAATTGACTTTTCCGACCACTAAACATGTTCCCGAATTATATATGTTATCGTACAAAAATGGCTATGAGAAGGGGAAGAGAGCAAAAGAAGATGAAGTTTATCAACTAGGTTACGACCTAGCATTTAACACGACAATATATCAAATGGATAATCAGTATAAAGATCATCCTAATCTACAAAAGCAACATCAAAATGGTTTTGAAGCAAACAAGGAAGCTATTGCTATACGTGAAGAGGCATTTGAAGCAGGGAAGAGTGGGGAAAAAATCTTGATACCAGAAAAATTAATAAGTAACAAAGCTGCAGTAATGTTATACAAAAAATATTTCAAAAAGGGCAAGGAAAGAAGAGTAGTCATTAATAAACAAATTCTACTTAGCGGTATAATTACTGTTCCATCAGGATTGTTTGGAGGATATTATCTACATAGAAGAAAAATGAAAAAGAAGAAGTTGTAATGTCATTTGAGTTAGATTTAGTATAATCACACCCGTTGCTTAATTTACTCTAAATACTTATTAAAATATGAGTTTTATTAGTTGAAGAAGATCAAATTCAGAGCTAAAGGAGAAATGAATATGAAAGTTTATAACAAGTTAGTTCGTGATAAAATTCCGCAAATAATCAGAGAAAGTGGGGAGAAGTGTGATATTAATACACTTGAAGATGATAATTATATATTGATGCTTAATGAAAAACTCTACGAGGAGATTGACGAATACAAGAATGCAAGCAATAAAGAAATTGTCTATGAACTTGCAGATATCATGGAGATTGTTTTGGCTATTGCAGAGCATAACGGAATTAGTAAAGATGAATTGGAAAAGGTCAGGGCGGAAAAAAGTAATGAGCGTGGAGGATTTAAGTGCAAAATCTTTTTAGAAAAGGTTTATAAATAAGGACTTCATATTGACTAGAGGTATAACCACCAATTCTTTGTGAGAAAGGGAGTGTAAGTTGTTGAATTTCATGCAAGATGATAACTCACTAGATAGTCAATTCAGGTCAATATATTTATTTGGAGCTAATGTCGCAACCTACAAATTTGCCTTGGCAAAATCATTACTGGAACTTAGCAAACAAGAAAAGGAATTCGTATCTCTTGAAGATTTATCGCCTATATATGTAAAACATATGTTAGATCATGTACGTGAAGGGAAACGTCAAATTACAAGTAATGGATCGAAGTTTATACAAGCATGTCAATTGTATGAAGATAATCAAATAACATTAGAACAATTACTATTAGTCACTGAGAAATTAGGTTTCAAAAATGTCTTAGATGCTTTTCACAATATTCCTGGAAGAGAACTAGGATCGAAATTTTTTGTAAAAGACATTAAAGGAAAAAAGTTAGGTAGTACATTGACTGATGACTTGTTTATGATGAATCAAGGGTTGCAAAGTAATAACATGTATGAAGAAATTGAAGGCAGATGGAA
Organism: Paenisporosarcina sp. P4_D4; assembly: GCF_056401835.1. Classification (NCBI taxonomy): domain Bacteria; kingdom Bacillati; phylum Bacillota; class Bacilli; order Caryophanales; family Caryophanaceae; genus Paenisporosarcina; species Paenisporosarcina sp. P4_D4. The sequence continues at coordinate 3,536 of NZ_JBFUIO010000133.1, forward strand.
CCTAGTTGAAACAGCTTGGACTGAAAGAAATCCAAATTTAGAAATCAAATATGACTTGGAAATCGAAGAATTCTTCTCACTTAGACCTGTTACTGCAGAAAACTATTTGAATTCTCATTTTAGAATTCCTCTCACTCCTGTTCGTAAACCATTAAATGGGTATCAGAAAGGCAGATGTTTCTATTGTTTTGCTCCAATTTCAATAATCAGCAACCAAACCGAAACATGTGATGTTGATCACTTCATACCATTGAGCATTCAAAATAGTTCATCGGTTGACCTCAACTTAAATGGTGTGTGGAATTTAGTCTTAGCATGCCAAGATTGTAATAGAGGAGAGGAGAACGGTAAATTCTCCCGCCTTCCCCAAATTCATTTATTACACAGGTTAATGAAAAGAAACGAATATCTTATACAAAGTAACCATCCATTAAAAGAAACTTTAATGATTAATACTGGAATGTTGCGATCCGCAAGGCTCAACTTTTTAGAGAGTATCTATAGGTTAGCAAAATCAATCAAAACCGCTGCTGCATGGGAGCCGAAATTTTTGAAAGGTGATGGCTTCTAGATAAAGCATACACACACATCTATAGCCTTTAGTCGCCACAATGGAATGGAGCTATTTAACGAAACCTAAAACCAAAGAAGTCCTTTTAATGGACTTCTTTGGTTTTGTTAACTCATGGGTGTTTTTTTCCAAGATTTGAAAGTATTAATGGTTATTTATGTTATTATTTAATAATCAGGCCGATTGTTTTAATATTATACAAATATTAGACTATTTTTTATGTCAAATAACATACATAGGAGGATTTGAAACATCTTTTGTTTTCGTAAAATTAATATGACAAAGATTTAGTACTCATTATTTCAACTGACAAATCCATATTAAGAGGAGAATCTAAATGTTTAAATCAAAACTTTTCAAACCAATTTCTGCATCGGTACTTGCTGTATCTTTATTCTTCAGTTCAGTATCACCGCTAGCTTCACTTAATGAACCATCAATCGTTCATGCAGCAGATAAGCCACCAGCAACAGCTGTAATGTCGAAAGTTACTGAAGTAGTTGATGGTGACACAATCAAATTAAATTATAAAGGAAAATCTGAAACTGTTCGTTTCATACTGATTGACACTCCAGAAACGAAGAAACCCCAAACATGCGTTCAATTATTTGGGGCTGAGGCTTCTGCTTTTACAAAGAAAGCATTACTAAATAAAGAGGTTAAAGTTGAATTAGGAGTCGAAACTCGAGACCAGTATGGTCGCCTTCTTGCTTACATTTATATTAGTGATGTGATGTTTAACAAGACATTACTAGAAAAAGGTCTAGCTCGAGTAGCTATTTATAAACCGAATACTAAATATTTAGAAGAATTACAAGCTGTAGAAAAAGTAGCCAAAGGTAAAAAACTAGGAATCTGGTCAAGTACAAATGCAATAAATGGTGGTTGTGCACCAAAAGTAGTTTCTGTACCAAAACCAGTAATAACAAAAC
>NZ_JBFUIO010000134.1:0-4958 GCF_056401835.1 Paenisporosarcina sp. P4_D4
CCCACAGCAACGTGCCATTTGCGGTGCAAATGGCACCATTTCAGCGCGTTTATATTGTTCGGATTTCTTGAATTTTAGATATGAGTMCTCGATTTCTAGATAAACACTGKCCAATTTGAGATATCACCTATTGAAATGTAGATATCACMCGACGAATCCTWGATAWMCACCCGCGAATCCTTGATTCCAGCRATAAGCCCACAGTAACGTGCCATTTGCGATGCAAATGGCACCATTACAGCGCATTTGAATTGTGCGGATTTCGTGAATTTTAGATATCTGTATTCGATTCCTAGATAACCCAGGCACATTTCAAGATATCCCTTTCTGAAATGTAGATATCACAAGGTGAATCCTCGATATCCACCCGCGAATCCTTGATATCCCCAGCCTGATATCCCCCGATATCCCCAGCTGATATCCTGAAAAGCATTACAAAAATCCCCCACTCTATCAGAGAGTGAGGGATTGGGTCAGGCTTCTATTTTTTCCAAAAGGACTTTTTTTACTAAATTCTCGAGTAACTGTGGCAATTCAACGAATGCACTTTGGATGTGCAGCCGTTCCGTACGTTTGTGTGCGTCTTTTCCGAAGGGTCCCACGTTGAGAACTGGAGCTTTTAGAGTTCGCATTTCATTAAAGGGAATGGAGTACGTATCGCCCCATACAGGTGTGTTGGCTTCAAACACCTGCCATCCCCCATTTGTATCTTCGTAGTTCACGTAACTCAAATCAGAGATTCCATTAAAATAATGAATCTGTTCAATCGCTAGATTAAATTCCGATTTACCCAGCTCTTTAATAAATTCCATACACTCTTCCACTAACGGATCGTCACTCGTATTGACTGCTGGATAATACGGTGGTGCAAAAAGAAGTACGATTGCAGGTGCCAACTCCTGACATTGAATCATCAGTGTATCAACGATTCGGAATGATTTTTCACGATCATCCAATTCCTGTTGATCCCGAACGGTCGTTTTGACTAATTCTACATAATCGTAGCCAAATTTCGAAACTGCGTGATTCATCAATTCCTCGTACTTCAATACCCGTATCTCACCAACTGGTGCTACATCCTCACGAGTACAAATCGCTTGATAGCTTGCGTTGCAATCATCCGCAGCTTCATTCGCTACACCTTCAAAAATCGACATGATTTCAGCAGCATTGCGTTTCATCAGAAACACATTATATAATGCTTTCGCACGATACGGTGTCTGCGCTGAATACTCCATCTTCAAATCTTTTTGCTGAATGGTTACGGGTAATGGGGTCTTCTCACCTAGAACAGTTTCCTGAAATAATGGATTATATTCCATACGCTGCGTTAAAAATGAAGCAATATAATTGGCCGTAATTCCACTAAGCGGTTCTCCCACATGTGTCTCCATGCCGTAAAAAAGGGCTGACGGCATAATTTTTCCGATGGATCCCGAATACAAATAATATTTATCATCACCCGGTTGTTGTGCGAAAACGGGCTCGCTGTTTAAAAATAGCTTGTATGTGAGATCATGTTGCTCACGATATTCATTCAATTTGGATACTGCCGCTCTCATGCCAGAGCTGTTTACTTCTTCGTCTGGAACCGTCAATAACAGGATATTGACCGGCCATTGTTCATGACATGCTTTTTCGATAAGGCTCATGTGCAATACTAGACCCATCTTCATATCCATCGTGCCACGACCAAATAAATAATTACCTGATTCCAAATCAAGTCGGGCGTCTTCAGGCAATTCTTCTTTTACATCATGCAAGGCTTTCGTCAACATTTCCGGTTCAAAAGCTAATGCTTCAAGGTCACCGTATTCTTCGGTATTAACCGTATCGAAATGACTGATTAGCACAATCGTTTCTTTCGCTTCTGGATGATTATATAAAGCAGTGAGAAACTTCCGACCAAGATCTGCCTCGCTTAATTCAATGTTTTTATAATGATCTTGGAAGTATGGAATATCCTGCAATTTCGCTTGAACCTTAAACGGAAATTCTCGTTCTCCATCTGATAGCGTCATACTTTTCCAACTGACTACTTCACATAACAAGGTGCGGAGTGCTTCTGGTGTTGACCACATAAGTTCTGTCATGATGTATTCCCCCTGTTTTTAAGACAAATATCTTTTAATGGTGCCCTAACCTATACGATTTTACGTATTTCCCTTTGTTTTGAAATGAATGATTCCATTCGATCCATTCCTTTTTCCAATACCGGCATTGCATATGCATATGAAATACGTAGGAAACCTTCACCATATTCACTGAAGGCACTGCCTGGGACACATGCAACGCCTCCTTCTTTCAACAGACTTGTTGCAAAATCAAAGGACGTCATCCCGAATTCTTTAATAGAAGGAAAAATATAAAAAGCGCCATTTGGTTTAACCACATCAAGTCCCATATCAATCAGTCGGCCATATACGTAATCACGGCGGACTATGTACTCTTTATTCATTTCAGCAGGAACATCCCTGCTGTTGCCTAGCGCCTCGATTGCTGCATATTGGCTCGGAACCGGTGCACAAACGGAATTGTATTGATGAATTTTAATGCAATGTTGCATAAGTGCTTCAGGACCTAATAAAAATCCGATACGCCAGCCTGTCATAGAGTGAGATTTTGATAATCCGTGAATGAGGAACAAACGGTCTCTTAATTCTGGATACGAACCAAATGAACGATGTTCGCCAGAAAAAGTGTTTTCACTGTATATTTCATCGGACAATACATAGATTTCCTGCTCTTTCAATACATCCGCCAAGGCATCCATTTGCTTGGAATCAATGGTGACACCTGTCGGATTTGATGGGAAATTGAATAGAACTGCTTTCGTCTTCTCGCTAATTAAAGCTTTCAGACGCTCGGGAGATGGTTGGAAGTCTGTATCTGAAGTATCTAAGTACTTTACCTTTGCACCACACATGGTAATGATTGGAGCGTAACCCGTATAGCATGGTGCCGGCAAAATCACTTCGTCTCCTTCTTCCAGGATGGTTCGGAAAACCACATCAATGGCTTCGCTTGCACCGATTGTGACGATAACTTCAGTTTCCGCTTTATATGCAAATTCATATTTCTCCAAGAAAAAGCGACTGACCGCATTGCGCAACTCAATCATGCCGGCATTATGGGAATACCCAGTCAAGTCATTTGAAATAGCTGCAATTCCTGCTTGTTTGACGGCTTCAGGTGTTGGGAAATCTGGTTGGCCTATCGTTAAATTCACTGCGTCCGGATAATGTACAAGCTGATTGGAAAACTGACGGATGCCTGAAACGGCAATTTTGGTAATGCGCTCATTTATCGTAAGTGGCATGGAATCTTCAACCCTTCTCATAGTAATGAAGAAATCTTCTTTCAATATTATCCATATGTTCCAGCATGGCATTTATGGCACTAGATACGTCTTGTTTTTCAAGAGCGTTGACGATGTCTTCATGCTCCCCGCTAGCTTCCATTGCAGAAACGGGGTACGTATTCGCAAGGATTAAAAAGGCACGATTAACGCCAGTATTGATGGTATAAATCATTTCACATAATTTTGTATTCGGATTTTGATCAGCCAATAATAGGTGAAACTCCCGATCCAGTTCAATAAATTCATGAAAGTCATTTTTCTCCGCTGCCCGTTTTTGAAGCTTAAGATTACTTTTCAGAGATTTAAGAAATTCTGGCGTTGTAAATTTGGCAACTTGCTCAATATTGTACGTTTCGAGTAACTTACGGACTTCCATATGATGAAGTGCATCCTCTTTCGTGAAGGATGAAACACTCGCCGGTTTGCCAGTTTGTAAAACCACGAGTCCATCAGTTGCTAACCGGCGAATTGCTTCCCGAAGTGGTGTACGACTTATGCCCAATTCCAATGCGAATTTTTCTTCACGCAGTTCTTCATTAGGCGCAAGAGTACCCGTCAAAATATCTTTGCGGATTAAATCATATGCTTGATCCGCTAATGAATCGGGTTTTTTTATCTTTCTCAACAGATGTCAACCTCTTTCAAAAACAACTTGTATTCTGTATACAGTATATGTGAATTATAACGTACTGGTGTCTCAAAGTATAGAGTGATTGTTTGATAAATTCTGTCATATTTTATCAAATGCAGATGAAGACAACATTGTATTACTAATTATCCACGATATTTTATAACAATAAATAATTATTAATTAAGAATTATTAATATTTTTTCAACCCATTTATTAGCATATTGTGTAAAATGATAGATAAGTGATAGTGTGCGTCATTAAGTAACTGAATGGGGGTTTAGAACATGGACTTTCCAAAAGAGGAAGTTGGTAAAAGAATTAGGTATTTAAGAAAATCGCAAGGATTTACTGCGGATGATTTAGCGAAAAAAGCTGGGGTCAGCCAAAGTATGATATCTCAAATAGAACGTGGACAAGTATCGCCTTCACTGGATACATTGTGGAAAATGAGTCATTGCTTAAAAGTTCCCGTCTTCACATTCTTTGTAGAAGAAGAGCAAGAAATCGTTACAGTTCTACGTAATAATGAACAGCCTGAAATGAAGCAACTGCGTCCGAATGTTACATATCAACACCTGTCACCTACTCAAGGGAAACAAATCAACTTTTTTAAATTGATTTTAGAACCAGGTGAACAATCAGAAAATCCCTTGATGTTTCACACGGGGGAAGAATGTGGGTATTTATTGTCAGGCCAAATTCGTGTAGAGGTCGATGGAGAAGTATATGAACTTTTTGAAGGGGACAGTATTTACTTCAACAGCAATCTGCCTCATCGTTTTGAAAATGTCAGTCCACAAATTGCAACAGCAATTTGGGCCATGACTCATCCTTTTTGAATCTTTTCCGCCTGTGATCCGTATACTTATGTATGAGAATCATAAGGAGGAATAATTCATGCTAAAAAACCCAGGCATTGCCGCCGTATTAAGTTTCTTTTGGACCGGCGTCGGGCAAATATATAAC
>NZ_JBFUIO010000135.1:0-4939 GCF_056401835.1 Paenisporosarcina sp. P4_D4
TAACTTATCTGTTTTCGGTCATGAAGTATTTATCGAAGCAGGAGCTGGACTTGGTTCTGGATTTACAGATGAAGCTTACTCAGATGCAGGGGCAACAATTGTTGCAACCGCAACCGAAGCTTGGTCTCAAGATATGGTCATGAAAGTAAAAGAACCAATTGCTTCTGAATATGGTTACTTCCGTGAAGGGTTAATCTTGTTCACGTACTTACATTTAGCACCTGAACCTGAATTGACTCAAGCTTTGGTCGATAATAAAGTAGTTGGAATTGCATACGAAACTGTTCAACTTCCAAACAACTCATTGCCATTGTTAACACCAATGAGTGAAGTGGCTGGTCGCATGTCCACTCAAATTGGTGCTCAATTCTTAGAAAAAATCCATGGTGGTATGGGAATTTTATTAGGTGGAGTACCTGGTGTATCCCGTGGTAAAGTAACAATCATCGGTGGCGGTATTGCAGGAACAAACGCTGCACGTGTAGCTATCGGAATKGGCGCAGATGTGACAATCATCGATTTAAGTCCAGATCGCCTTCGCCAACTGGAAGACTTATTCGGTCGTGATGTACAAACATTAATCTCAAATCCATTCAACATTGCGGAATCAGTTAAAGATTCTGATCTTGTAATTGGAGCTGTATTAATTCCAGGGGCTAAAGCTCCGAAACTTGTAACAGAAGAAATGATCAAATCAATGAAACCTGGTTCAGTTGTAGTCGACATTGCTATTGACCAAGGCGGAATTTTTGAAAGTTCTGACCGTATTACAACGCATGACCAACCAACTTATGAAAAACATGGTGTAGTTCATTACGCAGTTGCGAATATGCCGGGTGCAGTTCCACGTACATCTACAATGGCTTTGACGAACGTAACAGTTCCTTATGCTGTTCAAATTGCAAACAAAGGTTATGTACAAGCTAGTTTAGATAACAGTGCGCTTCTAAAAGGTATTAACACACTTGAAGGACATGTAACTTATCAAGCAGTTGCTGACGCACAAGGACTTCCATACGTTGCCGTTGAACAACTATTAAATAAATAAGATGAAGCCCCTTTTAGCTGCAAAGTGAGAAGGGGCTTTTTTGTGGGCTATGTTAATTGTTGCTGTTGATATTCCGAAAAACAGCTACGCTTTCCTAGTGTGATGTTCAAGACTATTTTGCTCCTGCGGTTACTCGTCGCAGTGATGCTCCATATCTATTACTGTTCTCTTTGGTGAGTGTAGTGGAAGGCGGCGAAATCATGTGCTCCTGCGATTACTCGTCGGAAGATATTGGCCATTCGTCCAAATTGGAAAAGAATTCAACAATATAGTTTAACAGAGCCTTTTTGAAAAAATGATTTATTGCACCGCATCTATATAGTTGTTTCTTGATTTCATTCCAACATAAAAGACCTGTATCGCTCAAAAAGCGATACAGGTCTTTTATGTTTTATATAAGTATTTATGCTGTCGGAATGATAACCAATTCTTTCGGGTACTTCGTAAGGACTTCGACGCCATCTTTAGTGACAACAACATCATCTTCTATACGAACGCCCGTGATATTCGGATCATAGATTCCAGGTTCAATTGTGAAGACCATGCCTTCGATCAATTCCATTTCATTATTTCCTGTTACAGAAGGGAATTCATGTACAGAAATTCCTAGACCATGTCCGAGGCGATGGGTAAAGAATTCACCGTATCCTGCTTCCGTAATCACGTCACGTGCAATCTTATCTAGATCCATCGCACGAACACCTGGTTTTACAGCATCCACTGCATCTTGCTCTGCTTTTCTTACAGTTTCATACACTTCTTTTTGAGCGTCAGATGGCTCGCCGAAAGATACAGTACGGGTAATATCTGAACAGTATCCTTTGTAAATGACGCCTAAATCAAACAGGACGAAATCACCTTTTTGAATTTTACGGTCACCTGGTTTACCGTGTGGTGACGCGGTTTTTGGACCACTCAATACCATCGTATCAAATGACATATGGGAAATTCCTTTTTTCTTCATTGCCAGTTCAATCGCTGTCAGAATTTCAAGCTCCGTTTTGMCTTCAGCAATTTCGCTGACACCCACTTCGATTGCATAATCTGCATAAGCAGCTGCTTGACGTAAGATTTCCAATTCTTTTTCATCCTTGACCACTCGCATGGCATTCAACTGGTCGTCCAATCGCGTAAACGATGCTTGAGGGAACAGTTCCTGAAGTGCTTCCAAACGTTCAACCGTCATATGCGATTTTTCAATGGCAAGTTGGGAGATTGTGATTCCTTTCTTTTCGATGGCTTCTTTTAATAGTTGCCAAGGATTGTCTGTATCCTGATGGCCTACTGTATCAAAAGACCAACCTGCTGCTTTTGCGTCAGGCACTTCCATTTTAGGACAAATCATCAACGGTTCTGCATTTTGGAATACCACAACACCCAACAAACGTTCATGGGGATTGCTGTGGAAACCCGATACGTAAAATACGTTGTCGGGTGTTGTAATAAATGCAGCGTCTATATTATTTTGTTTTAAATACGAAGAGATTTGATTGATTTTGCTCATATAAGCACTCCTTTATAACTTTATCTCCTCTAGCATATCAAAAAAAAGGAGATTCGACATTTTTATCGTATACTTATCAAATAGCAAAATAAAGGAGGTTCAAACTTATGTATGTATCATTTCACGGACATTCAGTTGTCAAAATAAAAACGGGTGATTATACGATATTGATTGACCCATTTATTACAGGAAACGACTTGACTGATTTAATAGCAGAAAATGAAAAGCCAAATGTCATTTTATTGACGCACGGTCATAATGATCATGTAGGGGACACGGTAGCGATTGCAAAAGCGAATGACACATTAGTTGTTGCTCCATTTGAACTTGCAGAGTACTTGTCTTGGCAAGGTGTGAAAACACATGCAATGCATATTGGAGGAGCAAGACAATTTGAATTCGGGAAAGTTAAATTTACTCAGGCTTTCCATGGGTCATCCTATGAAACGGAAAATCAAGAAATTATTTATACCGGAATGCCAGCAGGAATTTTATTTATGGCTGAAGGGAAAACGGTCTACCATGCAGGAGATACTGCATTATTTGGTGATATGAAATTGATTGGTGAAAGACATCCTATTGATTTGGCGTTTTTACCAATAGGCGACAACTTCACGATGGGTATTGATGACGCAGCCTATGCGGTCGAGTTATTGAAACCAAAAGCTGTCGTGCCGATTCACTTTAATACGTTCCCGCCAATCAAACAAGATCCTCAAGACTTTAAGGCAGCTGTCAAAGATGCCATGGTCCATATCCTGAATGCTGGGGACGGAGTAGAATTGTAATCCAAAACACGGAAGTCACTGACTTCCTGTGTTTTTTTATTTAATTAAAAAGACGGCTTTGTGATACACTAAGAACAGAACGATTGTTTGGGAAATAGGTGAATTCATGGCTACAAAACACGAACAAATATTACAATATATTGAGTCTTTACCCGTGGGAGATAAAATCTCAGTAAGACGAATAGCAAAAGAACTTCAGGTGAGTGAAGGTACTGCATATCGTGCTATCAAAGAAGCTGAAACTCAACGTTATGTCAGCACGATTGAGCGGGTTGGGACTATTCGTATTGAAAAGAAAAAGAAAGAAAATATCGAACGTCTGACTTTTGCGGAAGTTGTAAATATTGTGGATGGCCAAGTATTGGGTGGAAAGAATGGTCTGCATAAAACGCTGACCAAGTTTGTTATTGGTGCGATGCAATTAGAGGACATGATGCGATACACCGATGCGGGCAGTCTACTAATCGTCGGAAACCGGGCGAAAGCCCATTTTACAGCTTTGAAAGCAGGAGCGGCTGTATTGATAACGGGTGGATTTGAAGCCTCGGAATCTTTGAAAAAAGTGGCGGATGAATTAGAGTTGCCGATTATCTCCACAAGTTATGACACATTTACAGTTGCCACGATGATTAATCGTGCCATTTATGATCAATTAATTAAAAAAGAAATTTTATTCATTGAAGATATTTATGTGCCGTTTCAGGAAACAGATTTCTTGCGTGTAACCGACGACGTGAAAGCGTATCATAACAAAAATGCACAAACAAGGCATGGTGGATTTCCAGTGGTGGATGCCAATCAAAAAAATGTTGGCATCGTTACGGCAAGAGACGTTATAGGGAAAAATTATGGTGAATCCATCGAAAAAGTCATGACAAAAAATCCTATCACAGTCACGATGAAAACGAGTGTTGCTACTGCTGGGCATCGGATGATTTGGGAAGGCATCGACTTAATGCCGGTGGTCAATGATTCCGGCATTCTCGAAGGGGTTATCAGTCGCCAGGATGTCTTAAAAGCATTGCAGCTGGCRCAACGACAGCCGCAACATGGTGAAACGATTGATGATATTGTCAAAAATCAAATGAAAGTCCTTCAAGAAGATGAACTCGCAGTCGAGTTTACCGTGACGCCGCAAATGACGAATCAATTTGGGGCCATTTCATATGGAGCATTTACCACCCTGTTGGCTGAAGCGGGTAATTACGCGATGAAAAACAGAAAACGTGGAGATAGTGTCGCTGAGAACATGACGATTTATTTTATCAAACCTGTTCAGATGGATAGTGTGTTGACGGTACGTCCTCGAATATTGGACATGAGTCGGAAGTTTGTGAAAATGGAGTTTGATGTGTTCCATGGTACTCTTTTAGTCGGGAAGGCTATGATGATGTTCCAGTTGCTTGAAAGATAGGGTCAAACCTCAGAATGGCAATAAAAAAAGTGATGCTGGACAGCATCACTTTTTGTTCAAACGAAATTCTTCTTCTACAAATTGACCGTAATGTTTGGCCACACGATAATAATTAACCATGGTGAACAAACCAATAACAATAAATATCCCTGAGATAACATACGTTAATGTTGTGGGAAATAAGA
>NZ_JBFUIO010000136.1:0-4925 GCF_056401835.1 Paenisporosarcina sp. P4_D4
GTAAATGACTGATCGATATGATCCGAATGAACATGAATCATCAATTAAGGAAGCAGTGAATCCTGTTTCACCGAATCCAAAATATACAGTTCAGAATAGTGAAGAGTTTATCCTGAAACCTGCTGGCTTTTGGATTCGATTCTGGGCATATTTAATAGATTTACTTGTCATTTCATCCGTTACTTCAATTGTCATTTATCCGTTGTTCCGTATATTCGGATGGGATGTTCAAGGGACAACATGGTATGCACCGATAGGGTTCATCACAGGGTTTATTTTCTATTTATATTTCGTACTAATGATGAAGTTTTTCCAGCAAACTGTAGGCAAAATGATTTTTGGGTTGCGCGTCATCGCATTGCAAAGCGAATCACTGTCTTTAAGCACCATTTTGTTCAGGGAATGGATTGGCCGCTTTTTCTCGGCAACAATCTTGCCATTGTACTGGGTAGTCGGTTTTACACCTAAAAAACAGGGGTTGCATGACTTCATAGCAGATACGATGGTTATCCACGAGCAAACGTATGAAAAGAAGGTTATCACTACTTACCAGCCTGTTTCCGAATCAAGTCAGTTGCAACCGCCAAATGCATTCTAGTAAGATGTAGGAGTATGAAGGAAAGGGAGGCGTTATCATGGCACAAATTACATTTAAGCAAAAACCCGTAACATTACTTGGCAAAGAAGTAACAGTAGGTGACACGGCGCCAAATTTCACAGTATTAGCTAACGATCTTAGCCCGGTTACATTGGAAGATTCAAAAGGGAAAACAAGATTAATCAGTGTGGTACCATCTTTGGACACAGGTACATGTGATACACAGACGCGTAAATTCAACGAAAGCGCTGCTGAACTTGGAGACGATGTTGTCATTCTGACGATCTCGAATGATTTGCCATTCGCTCAAAAACGCTGGTGTGCAGCTGCTGGAATTGATTCAGTACAAACACTTTCCGATCACCGTGATTTATMGTTTGGTGAAGCATATGGAGTGGCAATAAAAGAATTAAGATTGTTGGCACGTTCAATCTTTGTAGTAGATAGCAATGACAAAGTTACATATGTTGAGTATGTTTCTGAAGCAACTGAACATCCTGATTATGAAAAAGCAATCGCCGCTGTTAAAGCAGCACAAAAGTAAAATCCAGAAACCCACTCGACTATAGAGTGGGTTTCCCATTTGCTCAAAAAAATATTATTATTTTGCGCCAGCATACGTGCAAGATATGTTTGTCTAAAAGGAGAACTTCATGAACAGTTCGATGGAACAGTTATTTACATTTATCGATGAACATGCAAAAAAAATGCAAACAACAGAAGACTTAACGTATATTGAAGGTGTTTTGGAATCGACAGAAATGTGGTTGGATGGTGATATAGAACCGAAAATCCCGACCCTCCAAAAAGAAGATATCCGAAAAGCGATTCAACTTGCTATTTTAAAAGGCATGAAAGAACATGTTCAGGCACATCATCAAATGACCCCTGATTCGCTTGGTCTGCTTGTTGGCTATTTCGTAGATCAATTGACGAAGGATAAACAGCAAGTCTCGATTTTGGATCCAGCGGCAGGAACGGGCAATTTATTATTTACTGTAATGAACTTTTTGCAGGATAAAGCCACAGCCACTGCTGTCGAAATAGATGATATGTTGATTCGTCTTGCAGCATCTACTGGTGACTTGTTGCAGCAACCTGTAACTCTATACCGACAAGATGCGTTACAACCTTTATTGATTGATCCATCCGATGTTGTCATAAGTGATTTGCCGGTGGGTTACTATCCCGATGATAAAACTGCTGCGGGTTATGAGTTGAAAGCGAAGGAAGGCATGTCTTTTGCACATCACTTAATGATCGAACAATCTATCAGACACACGGTTGACGGTGGATACTTAGTATTCCTTGTCCCTCAAGGGATTTTTGAATCACCACAAGCGAAAGAACTTCACGCTTATTTTGCCAACCATGCTTGGATTAAGGCAGTTGTGCAATTACCTGTGAACTTATTCAAAAATGAAGCTCATGCAAAGAGTCTATTGGTGCTCCAAAAGAAATCTGCTGACTTGAAACAGCCAAAAGAAGTGTTACTGGCAAAAGTTCCAAATATGTCAAATAAAGAAGCCATGGCTTTGTTCTTCGAAAAAGTTAAAATGTGGCATCAAGAAAATACGAACTGATAGTTGTTCGCCTCTTTTTTCACCTGTACAATGACTGTATAAGTGGAAAAGGGGCGTTTTTTTATGACTAATATATTGGCAATCAATGCTGGAAGCTCATCGTTAAAATTCCAATTGCTTCAGATGCCTGAAGAACATGTTGTGGCTAAAGGATTAATCGAGCGTATCGGATTGAAAGAACCTATCTTTTCCATGACAACGAATGGGCAGAAAGTCGAATTCATCGAAAAGATTACAAATCACCAGGACGCAGTTCAATTACTCCTGCACCATCTGATAGAACAGAAAGCAGTGAATTCGCTACAGGATATCGACGGCATCGGACATCGATTGGTACATGGTGGTGAAGAGTATAGCGATTCCGTATTAATTGATGATGAAGCCCTTATAGCATTTGAAAGACTATCGGATTTGGCACCACTCCATAATCCTGCAAACATTGCCGGAATCATCGAATTTAAAAAAGCATTACCGCATGTGCCTGCCGTGGCAGTTTTTGATACCGCATTTCATCAGACCATGCCTGAAAGTTCCTTTTTATATTCTATTCCTTACGATTACTATAAGAAATACGGTATCAGGAAATATGGCTTTCACGGAACTTCGCACAAATATGTAACAGGACGAGCTGCAGAATTGCTGAATCGTCCAAAAGAGACCATTCGACTGATATCCTGCCATTTAGGTAACGGAGCCAGTATCGCGGCAATCGATGGGGGACGCTCGATCGATACATCAATGGGGTTCACACCTCTAGCGGGTGTCACGATGGGGACCCGTTCAGGGAATCTGGATCCAGCGCTTATACCTTTCTTGATGGAAAAGACCGAAAAAAGTGCAGAAGAAGTATTGGATGTCTTGAACAAAAAGTCTGGAATGCTTGGTGTATCAGGATTTTCAAGTGATTTGCGCGACATAGAAATGGAAGCTTCGAAAAATAATCCGCGTGCTCAATTGGCTCTCGACGTGTTTGCAAACCGCATTCATAAATATATCGGTTCCTACGCAGCCCGCATGAATGGAGTCGACGCCATCATTTTCACGGCAGGCATCGGAGAAAACAGTGAAATAATCCGTGCAAAAGTATTGGCGGGTCTTCAATTCATGGGCGTCTACATGGATCCAGACTTGAACAAAATTCGCGGAAAAGAAGCATTTATCAGCTTCCCACATTCCCCGGTAAAAGTCATTGTCATCCCGACGAACGAAGAAGTGATGATTGCAAGGGATACAGTGAGATTGTCTGGTTTACAAGGTTTTTGACACGCTAAACTGAAACTTCGAGGCACCATAACCGAACAACGGAAAGATCGAAGCAAAGTAATGCTGACGCTTACTAGGTTGCATGTGAATATCGATATTCCACAGCTACGCTTTCCGCGGGCTTGCGCCGAACTAACTCAAACTGATCGTTCGAGTGGATTTCGACACTTCGCTTTTCCCGCTGGAGTCTCCGCTGTTTTGCTCCATATTTCGGAAGAAATCAACTGTGATAAAAGACTTTATACGGAATGAGACAGAGGAATTAAGAGGTATATAGTTTTGAATTATTTTAGTTTTAGGCTACGTGAGGTTGGCTGGTATGAATAAGTAAAACGTTTCGTCTCATCTCATAACCATGGGGACTAGTGTTTGAGACGAGTTTGATTGATAAATGGTGAGGTTTGAACGATAAATCCTCAGGTTGATCGATAAATGTTCGATTCTGATTGATAAACTACTCAGTTTGATTGATAAATTTTTCACAATCTCAAATCAATAATAAAAAAAACCCAAAGACTCCTGCAAAGAGCCTTTGGGTTCTATTGGTTAATCATGTTCTTCAGTACGAACGACGAGTACGTCACATTTTGCTGCCCGAACGATATGTCCAGAAACGCTGCCGATTAGGAAACGTTCAACTGTGCTCAAGCCAGTCGCTCCACAAATGATAAGGTCTGCTTCCACTTTGGCTGCAACTTCTCTTGCAATCAATGTTTTAGGAGAACCGTAATCAACAAACACATTTACTTTTGTCACGCCAGCCGCTTCTGCTTGCTTCTTATAATTGCCAAGTAGGTCTTCCGCAAATGATTGTGCACGGTCTGCGATGGAACGGTCATAAGCTTCGATTGCAGCAAATGAGCGTGTATCAATAACATTAACGAGATTCAGTGTGGCGTTATTGCGTTGTGCAACTCCAATTGATTTTTTGAAAGCCCATTCCGCTTCTTTGGAACCATCCACTGCAACTAAGATGTGATTGTATGAAAGTGTCATGTTAAATCCTCCTTCAAATTTGTCTGTCGTTAATATAGTTCTTTAAAGGAGGTGTAATTCCTGCTTTTTAACGAAAGATCTTCGACAAGTATCGTCTATTTTGTGACAAATGATTTATTAAGAACAAGATAAACAAATGGAACTGATTACAAAAGCCATCATGCCAGGTGAGGTTCTTTAGGAATGAGCAAGTGTGGGACAACCTCAAGTCCATATTGTTCAAAATTGCCAATATTTATCCGTGCCATATTTCTTTTACACCGTCTTCCTTTTTTCTGATTAGTCCAATAATATATAATTGAAATGTTTTTGAAGCAAATTTCAATTATATCTGATAGAATGGATTTGCTTTCATCAGTTTTAAAAATGTCGATTCATTCGACTTATTAACATTACTCATTTTACATAAATGACTTAGGAGGGTTTTTCAATGAGAATTGGAGTGCCAACAGAAATAAAAAATAATGAAAACCGCGTAGCAATGA
>NZ_JBFUIO010000137.1:0-4885 GCF_056401835.1 Paenisporosarcina sp. P4_D4
GATTGACGTGCTAGTTGATGATCCTATAGCAATAATCAATAAAAACGTAAAAACCAAGTTATCAACTGAAAAAGCCGAAATAAGAATAGGTGACAAAGAATATAAAATTGATTTGGCCCCTTTACAAATAAATCCTACTAACTTACTTGAGGATATTGCTTTTGGCGGTGTAATAAAATATGAAGTAAAAGACCAACAACTTACCGCTACACTCCCAGCTCAAATTTCTGCAGCTGGCTATCTTGGCGAAATAGTTATTGTATATGAATATCGTGACAAAATGTATCAAGCAAAATCAATTGAATTCCAACCTAGTGAGTTATTGAAAAAACGGGTGGAGTAGTAAAAAGAGCAGCGATTAAAAATCAATGCTCTTTATTAATTAATTTATTTGTTCAATGAAAGGACCATTATGCATGTACATGTTTCCTTCGAGTGACGGCTCATCTTGACGTTTCTTGAAATTTAATATTAACTACTTCTTCAGTTTCGGTATTATATTCAATTCTTACATGAACGCCGAATTCTCTGTTACCATCTTTTAACCATAATTTAAACTTTTCAATAGTTGTTTTCTCTTTAGATTCGCTTCCTTCATGTAGATAGTCAATAATATCTGCATTGGGATATTTAGATTTTGTCTCTGACATAGCGAGCTGTCCCCACTTAGCGTAAGCTGGAATTTCTCCTTGTGCATGAGCAATAGACGGGATATGTGTTGGTGTTGAATTAGCTGTAATAATAATTCCAAGGGCAACAATTGTTTTTCGCATAATTGATCTCATCTCCTTTTTTATAGGATGAGTCATTTGCTTAAATTCATTCAATCCATACCTCTGTAGTATTGGAAACTGCAACCGATAGAATGATTCTCTCATTCATTATCAAATTCCTAAATCACATAATTGATATTATATCGTTGGAAGAGCCAAAAGTTGCTGAACCAAAAAAAAAGTTAATTTTTCAAATCGAGTTTTAAGGCATAGATGACTTAATCAAAATTTGTATATAAATAAAGTGATGTTACTGACTCAAGGCCAGCTCGCCAATATCTCTGGTACGTAAGAGAACGCGCATTTTATAAAAATATAAAATGTGCGTTCTCCCATTTTCATTAAATAATCAATTCTAGTTTTTGTCGCTACTATATTATTCAACAACTCTTTCACACTGTGATGACAACTTTTCCTTGAGCGTGACCTTCTTCAAAATACCTGAAAGCATCAGGTACTTCACTGAACTTATAACATCTATCAATAATTGGTTTTACTTTGCCGGCTTCAAGTAGTTCTTTCATAAAAATCAGATCTTTTTGGTTTGCACTTTGTAACATGGTACCCATTTTTTTATTGCTGATAAATGAATGCCAAGGTCCAAGTACCATTGCCTGGGTTAGTTGTGCACCGGCACCTCCAACCATAACATAATTTCCTTTGGGATTTAATGAACGCTTATAAGCAGAAATAGGTTTGTATCCGTTAACAGCAAGAATCAGGTCATAACGCTCAGCTTTTTTTGTGAAATCTTCCTTGGTATAGTCAATGACATGGGCTGCTCCAATCGATTGCACGATGTCCACATTTCTCGTACTGCAAACAGCAGTTACCTCAGCCCCAAAAGACTTGGCAATCTGTACTGCGAAAGTACCCACGCCACCAGAGGCACCATTAATCAATACTTTTTGACCTGACTGAATTTTGCCTTTATCCCGGAGACCCTGTAAGGCTGTGACTCCCGCCATAGGTACAGCAGCAGCTTCCACAAAGGAAATATTGGCTGGCTTTATGGCTAATGCATTTTCAGGAACAGCTACATATTCGGCAAATCCAGACCACCCACAACTAGATAAATCTCCGAATACCTCATCGCCTGGTTGAAACTGTTTAACATATTTTCCGACTGCTTCAACACGACYCGCTATGTCACCGCCAGGTATGGAGTATTTGGGTTTTAGAAGTCCGAAAGCAAAGCGGGCTAAGAACGGTTCTCCTCTCAAAAGTACCAGGTTACCATAGTTCACGGATGCTGCATGAATCTTAACGAGTACTTGATTGTCCTCGGGAGTGGGTTTTTCCACCTCTGACATTTCAAGAACATCAGGTGAACCATATTTGTAACACACAATAGCTTTCAGAATTATTCCTCCTAATTCCCTTCGAATTCTTTCTTAAAGACTATAAAGATTGTCTTATTTATAGATATTCCAGTAGAGAGTTAATCAAGACTGGTATTTGTAAAAAAATCACACTAGTTAGATTAACAATGATTGACAACAAATAAGAGCTGGATACTTAAAAAATGTTAAAAAGTCACTAGCATTTTCATTTGGACAAAAAAATGTCACAAGCAATAATGACGTCATTTGACTGATTATTTGATACGATGTTAGGAGTATCGTAAAGGAGCGACTTTGATGACGACAGATATCAATTTACTATTGGCATTTGGAGCCGGATTTTTAAGCTTCATCTCGCCGTGTACTCTGCCTTTATATCCAGCATTTCTTTCTTATATAACTGGCATGACATTGGATGAATTGAAAACGAATCGAGGCATTTTGCAAAGAAGAGGTATGTTGCATACTCTATTTTTCTTGATTGGTTTTTCAAGCATTTTTATTGCACTCGGATTTAGTACAAGTTTGTTTTATACGTTTTTCCAGCAGAACCAAGAATTAATCCGCCAAGTTGGTGCGATTTTTATCGTATTATTTGGTCTGCTTGTTGTGGGCGTGTTCAAACCTGAGTTTTTAATGAAAGAACGAAGAATTCAGTTTAAAAACCGACCATCCGGTTATTTAGGGACGGTATTAATAGGAATGGCCTTTGCAGCTGGATGGCAACCATGCACGGGGCCGATTTTGGCGTCAGTGTTTGTATTGGCTACAGATAACCCCGGTTCAGGTGTATGGTATATGCTTGCTTATGTTCTTGGATTCGCTATTCCGTTCTTCGTACTGTCCTTATTCATTACAAGACTTGGGTGGATTCGAAAACACAATGCGAAAATCGTGAAGATTGGCGGATATGTCATGATCGCTGTCGGGATATTACTATTCTTTGATGGGATGACATACATCATCCGTATATTAAGTCCGATTTTTGGTGACTTCCGAGGGTTTTAACAGGTAAAATAAATGGTATGTGGCAGAGGTGGTGTTGAAGATGAAATCCATATCAACTTATGAACAATGGCAGGAAGTCGTTCAACGCGAGAAGCATCTGCTGCTATTTGTGAAAACGACGAACTGCTCGGTATGTGAAGGGTTATATCCGCAAATTGCTGCACTTGAAGATGAAGTGTCTATTCCGTTTTATGTCGTGAATGCAGCAGAGGTACCTGAACTTGCAGGGCAGCTCAGTTTATTTACAGCACCGGTTGTCATGTTGATGTTACAAGGAAAAGAGTATGCAAGGTATGCAAGGTTCGTACCTGTGAAAGAAGTACTAGGAAAATTACAAGAATTACAGAAATGGGAGGAATCCAATGTTTGAACTGTATAAACAAATTCCTTCACAATGGCTAATCATTGGTTCAACCGTCATGGCAGTGGTCATGGGTACAATTGTGATGATGGTACGCGCGAAATCTGCGAATAGACCGGTCAGTGCGAAGAAAATAATACTGCCACCATTGTTCATGTCTACAGGGGCTTTGATGTTTGTATTTGAATATTTCCGTGTTCCTCCAATGCAAATTGCAGAGGCACTTGGTGTAGGTTTGCTGTTTTCATTGGTGTTAATTTGGACGTCCAAATTCGAAGTGAAAAATAACAACATTTACTTGAAACAATCGAAAGCCTTTATTTTTATATTAATTGGTTTGCTGATTATAAGAGTCATTGCAAAAGTCATTCTAAGCTCGACGATTGATGTAGGCGAGTTAAGTGGAATGTTCTGGATCCTTGCTTTTGGCATGATAGTGCCATGGCGCATTGCGATGCTGATTCAATATAAAAATCTCGAGAAGAAAATCATCCATAATCACACAGAAAAGCCGACCTTTACTTCATAGGTCGGCTTTTTTCTATAATTGTTAGCTATTTAGCTCAATCCGCACGGGGGCCTGACGTGAGTCGCTTTTAGGTTTAAAACAAATGTTCATAAGGAGTCATATCAATTTTCATAGACTCAAGCTTTTTGCGTAGGAATTTATGATCCCGCTTCGGTGTTGCTTGAATATATCCTCGAATAATATGATCATGCTCAATGGAAGTCGCTTTTTCCTCCAAAGCAATTTGACCCACTTTACCCGCAATCTTTTGTTTAGCAACTGGTCTGAATAATTCAGGAACAGGCGTGACCAGCTCATTCAACATCAACTTTGCTTGATCTCCCCATAAGTGTAGAGACTCCTGAACGTAATGCTCTTCCCAGTCAAGTACGGATTTTCCATCATCTTTCGGCAACACTTTCAAAAACTTGCGGAACATGAAGTAGCCACCAATGGCAAACAGGCCGGCAAGTACAAATACCCAAAATACAATAAACCACAAAAACCAACCATCTAAGCCCAACATTCTCACCTCTTATACACGATTCTTCTATTATAGAAGGTTTTGGCAAAAAAAACACGCCCTATGTATCTTTTTTCTTGATTTCTCTCTATGTAATGAGTGAAAGGAGGTGATGCAACATGGCAAACGTTGATTTCAAAGAAGCGGTTGTACGTTTAACGTATGACGCAGGACTCACTCAGGATGGAAAAATGATTAAAAAAGCGAAAACGTACCGCAATGTAAAACAAACAGCAACAGCTGACCAATTATCGGAATTAACAGGCATACTATCTAGCTTTTCATCGTTTCCGATTATCGCTGCTGAGAAAATTGAAACAGGTAATATCCAAAACTAATGGAGAGAGGAGACTAACAAATGGCACAAGT
>NZ_JBFUIO010000138.1:0-4882 GCF_056401835.1 Paenisporosarcina sp. P4_D4
CACACTTAGGAGGTAGGCAGGATCTTATTGAAGTAATGAACTTCAAACAAATTAGCGATTAAATATTAAATTTCTAATAAAATATGTGCCAACGGTCTTATTTCTCCCATTAGTAAATCTTTTGCTTCTTGACTGTTTCCTTCTAACTCAGAATGAATTTCTTCATTAATCCATTCACGCAATTGCAAAGAAATTCCTCTTGCAGCAGAAATTAACTTAGGAATATTTGCTTTTTCATTTAAAGATGGGGTATTTCTTAATATACTGAAAAGGTTCTCAAAAAGTTGCTCATCTTCTTTAATTCTACGTAAAATTGGTCTAATATTTTCTTCCCTTCTCCACAAGTGTAGTTGCAGAGCATCATTTTTATTTGTTGCATGAGATATAATCTCAGATAATTTTTCAGATGTTGATATCCTCGAAATAACTTGAAAATATGTCATATATTTCATTAACGGCTTTTCAGCTTCTACATACCCCCTAACATTAACCAATAACTCTTCATCTGGCCACCCCTCACAAAGTGCAACAACAGCGGATTGATGAAAAACATTCTCTTGAATTGCTTTCTTTACAGTAGATAGGACACTTTTTTCATCAGCAAATTGTTCGCCTAATATTTTTGCAGCAGTGTATGTTAGTTCAGGATCAGAAATTTCTTTTGGTCTATCTATGTTCAATGATTCCATTAAATACTCAAGCAATAAGATTGATTTAGGTCTTTCTTTACTAATTAATTTAAGTAGATTAGGCTTGATTGTCCTTTCACTTCTATTTTCTAAAAAGTCCAATATTTCTTTTCTCGGTATTGGATAATCTTCGATTGCCAATATGCTTAATTCCTCCCATAAAACAAGCGGGTCCTTTTCGTGTCTAGAAAATCTACTTAATATCTCATCACCTAGAATATTTTTTATATATACCCAATTGTTTAGTACGTGTTCTAAAAAAGGAATATTCTTATGCAATACTGTCGTAAAAGGAACAAAACTCGTCTTATCTCCACCTATTCTTTCCCTTGCATTAATAAAAATATCTAATCGGTCTAAGGTTACCAGTCCACAAAAAGCAGCCTGTCTTCGGGATTCGTAATCATAGCCATAACACACAACTGTATTAGTTAAAGCATCAATTACTTTTGTAGATTCTAAACTATTATATTTTATATGTTTATGAAAGCTTATTGAACTTTCTGCCTTTACTATCGGATTAACTTCATGGTCATATAATTCCAATAAAGAAATATTGAAATCATTGTAATCTATACCTTCGCCAAGTCTTTGAGCAATTATTTGTCTTAATTGAGCTGGTATCGGAAACGCAATCCTAAGCAGATAATCTCTTATTTTTTTGTCATCCCCATAATTTCTAGCAATTATTTCATAAAGAGCGTCACGTTTTAAAACTTCTTGTTTTGCAAGTTCCATAACCCGTGGTTCATCTGAATAATTTTGTAGTAAATAACTAACTGCAGCTCTATTGTTATTATATAAATTATGATCATTAAATTCTGTGTGTTTGACAAGGCTAATTAGATGTTCCAGTATTTCATTCTTGAAAGAATGGTCTAAAACCCTGTCTGCTCCTATTAATAAAAAATCAAGACGAATAAGCTCGGGGTCTTTTAACAATTCAATAATTCTTTTTTGTGCAGAAGATTTGTCATCAATAATTGTTGCAATTAAATGACTGATTAGCGATAAATTCTTAGCGGATTCATTAACAATTCCACTGAGAGTGGTGGCAACTTGTTCATCTTTCATACCCCATCCTTCAATTAGTGCATTAGCCGCCCAATGGGGAACATTAGATGTTTTTACTTTTTCTAATAAAATATTCTTTGATGTCTTAGTACAACCAACAAGCGCAGCACCGACTAAATTCATATCATCGTGTTGCCCTTTAAGAAGCCAATCATCTATGGCATCAATTATTAAACTATTATCATGATACTTTTCTTTTATTAATTTCCACACTTCGGATCGGATCAATAAAAAAGGGTAGGTTTCTTCTCTTATTTCTTTTAGACAAAACTGTATAACATCTTCCTCATCTGAAAAGTCATTAAGAAGAACCTTTATTGCTATTTCATAATCTAGCTCTTCAATATTAGGCTTCCTCATTACAGCACTAAGGCAAGCTGATTTCACATCTTTATTTTTTGACCATCCTTTTAATAATAGCTCCCAAATTTCATCTTTAAAATGATAGTTCAATCCTGAATTTCTCATGCCTAATTTTAGCAACTCCAGTAAATCCTCACTGCTCTGAATATTATTTAAAACATTTGATTTTATTGCAGTTAGTCTTAATTCGGGACTTATTGAGTTTCTAGCATTAATTAAAATATAGTTTAATTCATGATGTTTTGACCAACCATATATTAAACCCTCTAATATTAATGCCTTTGTCATTGAATCTCTAGGTCCTTTTACAATACTAACTAAATAATCACCTAACGCTTG
Organism: Paenisporosarcina sp. P4_D4; assembly: GCF_056401835.1. Lineage (NCBI taxonomy): Bacteria > Bacillati > Bacillota > Bacilli > Caryophanales > Caryophanaceae > Paenisporosarcina > Paenisporosarcina sp. P4_D4. The sequence continues at coordinate 2,466 of NZ_JBFUIO010000138.1, forward strand.
ATCCCCTTTATTCTTTTTAATTAGAGCATTAACAGCTGCACGCTTATTGTCAAATTCCTCATCGAATAGTCCCCTTTTAAAATAATGCGTTAAAGTGTTATCCGAATCATTCCAATCACTCATTGCATCAATAAGACCTTCCCTCCAATTTGTACGGCTAGGAAACCATTCACTAATCTTATTCTTTACTAATTCTTTTAGGCTTGACGATTTTAAACCATCTATTACTATTTTTAGAACCCTTTCACGATGAGGCAACCAATGCCCTAGTTCAACTTCGTTAAATGCATTTTCACAATATTGTTTAGCTAATAAAACTGGCATATTGTAAGGGCCGAAAGTGGCTTCATATACTAAAAGGTTAATGTTTAGCTTTTCAGCTTTGCTAACCTCTTTAGTATCAATACTTTGTATATATTGTCGAATATCTTCTGAACGATTATTAATATGAAATAGTCCTAGTATAACTTCATACCATTGTGGATTTGTGCAATTGTTTTGAATTACTTGTATTTGCTTTTCCTTATTATTAGTATAAAGAAAAAAAGAAGCTAAAAATTCTTGAAATGCTCGATGAAAAAAACCAATTTCATTTGGGGACTTGCTCACAAGTAATCCCAAATTCCCTTCACCAAGGGATAAAATTGCATTACTAATTCTGTAAGCATCTTTCTTTTCTAATCCAAAACCGATATCCTCATCTCTTAGAAATGATTCTATTTGGAGAATTGCTTCATTATTAGTAATGATACCTTCACTATGTTTCTCATGAATGATAAAAGCAAGAAAAGACATTACTCTCTTAATTTCATCATCGTTAAGTTCGAGCGGATTAACTTCAAATCCTGCAGCTGCAATCCTTCTTTGTGGGTGTGTAGAAATAAAGAGCTCAATTAATTTTTCGTATGCTTTAAATCTATTCTGTGGTAGCCTTGCATCATGGATTTTTAATAGAATTAAAAGTGAAAGTAATAATGGAATCTTTGCAAGTTCACGTAAATCTGACGACTTCTCAAGTTGACTTATAAAATCCTCAATTGCCATATTTGTTCTCCGTAAAATTTCATCTTTCACAACATTTTGCTGACTATTATTTTGGTACCAAAGGGTAAACCAAATACTCAGTAATTTCCTTTGTTGGATATTTGAAAAATCACTTAACTCACATATATCCCAATCTGTTGAACCAATTCCTACTCTTTCAAAACCATGTGGACGACTTGTCAGAATTACAGGGATATCACGTTGCTGTGCAAATACTTTTAATCTATCTAAGGCTAACCTCGCAGATGATTCAGTGGTCCATTCATCCAAACCATCGACCAGCAATAAAAGTCGATTATCTTCCAGAGCACGTTCAACAAGTGGCCAAAGCCTCTCTTCATCCCAACTTTTTAACCATCCCTTTAAAACATCCTTTATAGAACAAGTTCCTGCTGGGGACTCGGAAATGTATTTTGTCCATAAAGCAAAAGGAAGCCAAACCGGTAAATAAAGGCCCCATTTCTTTGAAAGAAGGCTTAATTGAGGGGATTCGCCTAACAGGTCAATGGCTATAAATCTTAACAGTGAACTCTTGCCACTTCCTGGTCCTCCTAAGATAATGTTACGATTACCATTACTAGACAACCAAACATCAAGATCTTGACGATGTTGATAAGTAGTTATTTTTTTTGATATTGTCGAAGACGATCTATGCTCTTCAATCGACAAATCAAAATTTGGTAACTTCATATTTTGTTCAATATTTTGAGAATCACCACTTAATTGAAAGGTTCGTTTATCAATAACGTCCGGTATAACAAACCTATCTTCTAGACTTATGGAGCTCATATTTATCTGGGTTGCGGCTGGTAACCCTGGATCATGTGTTTGAAATACCCTTTTATAAAACATCCTCATTTGATTTCTGAATTCAGATACATGATTACTATCTAATCTTGAACCTAATTCTTTAGATTTCTCTATTCCACAAAATGCATCTACCCAAGCCCTACCAAAGAAATCATCCACCAACTCCGGATATAGTTTAAGTTTAATAGATAAAGTTTCCTTGTCCCAAGGAATAAAATTGATTCCGTGTTTTTGTAAAACTTTCTCTTKATTCACAATTTCATCTGCACGATCTGTTGGTATCATACTTTCTGATGTACATAAAACAAATGTGTCAGTCTTATCTACCCAATCACCTTCAAGAAATTTTTCTACAGCTGCTTTTATTTGTGAAGGACCAAAAACCTTAACTCTCTTACATTGATAAACTGAATACTTTTTTCCAAGTTTCCTTGCATATAAATCAATTCCTTTTTGATCTTGGCCACGTGTGCCATAAAGTTGACAATATTCCACTTTTTCCTCTAATCTAACGAACCGTAAGCAAAGTCTTTCGAAGTCTTCCCAGGCTAACACTTCAAATG
>NZ_JBFUIO010000139.1:0-5034 GCF_056401835.1 Paenisporosarcina sp. P4_D4
GCTGTATATTTCTGCTCAATCGTTTCATAGACTTGATCCGTTTCATCTTTACGAATGCGTGGGCGGTTTGTCGGAATTTGCAGAACTTGCATTCCATATACTTCAAGGAATTCTTTTTCCTGCGTTTTTGCCGTACCCGTCATCCCGCAAAGTAGGGGATACATCCGGAAATAGTTTTGAATGGTGATTTGGGCTTGGGCTTTATTTTCTTCCGTAATCGTAACGCCTTCTTTAGCTTCAATTGCTTGATGTAATCCATCAGACAATGTACGGCCATCCATGATTCGTCCAGTAAACATATCGACTAAGAAGATTTTATCTTCTTTAACGATATAATCAACATCGCGTTCAAACATTACATGAGCACGAACTGCCTGAATGACATAATGGAACAAAGTCTGATGCTCCAAATCATAAAGATTATCAATTCCAAAAGCCRCTTCCACTTTTTCGATTCCGGTTTCAGTTAATGATGTTGCTTTCGTTTCATCATCGAAATCGTAGTCCCGCTCTATGATAAATCGTTTAGCCAAACGAGCTGCAATCATATGTAAATCTGCATCAGCTGACATTTTGCCGGCTACAATCAACGGTGTTTTGGCTTCATCAACCAATACGCTATCCACTTCATCTATAATGGCAAAATGGTAAGGGCGTTGGACTTTTTGGGAGAGGTCAGGTGCCATATTATCACGCAAATAGTCAAAACCAAACTCTGTTCCCACACCGTACGTAATGTCCGCATTGTAGGCTTCTTGTTTCATGGCCGGTTGCATCAATGGCAGATTGATGCCGACTGTCAATCCTAAAAAGCGATGGATCTGTCCGATTTGTTCAAAGTCACGATTCGCTAAATATTCATTTACCGTTATGACATGAACGCCTTTCCCTTCAAGTGCGCGCACGTAAGAAGGCAGGGATGCAACGAGTGTTTTACCTTCTCCGGTTGGCATTTCGGCAATATTGCCTTCAGTCAATACTAGACCTCCAATTAACTGGACATCGAAGTGACGCATTTTTAGGACGCGTTTCGAAGCTTCACGAACAACAGCAAAAGCATCTGGAATAATGGCCTGAATTTTTTCGCCATTTTCAATTCGTTTTTTGAACACTTGAGTGTCTTCTCTTAATTCATCATCTGATTTTTGAGAATATGTATCTTCCAGGTTATTAATTTGATCTACTAATTTACGATATTTCTTTAATTGGCGTTCGCTAGTTTCTGTTGACCGTTTAAAAAGGGAAATCATAATTTTTACGCTCCTTTTATTTCTATACACCTACTTATTTTAACAAAAAATTGAAGGAAATACTATGAAACATATAATCACTTCGGACGTCTAATAGGATGAAAGTGTTTTATTTGACAAGTTAATGGTTATATTCATAGGAAGAAACATTCATTTTTACGAATACTGTTTACCATCATCGGTTTCATGCTATAATACTTATGGATTTATATGTATAAACGATTATGTAATAACTTGAGGAGGAAAGACATGCTCTACCTATCTTTGGTTCTGGCATTTGTCGCTTCGATACTACTAACACCAGTGGTGAAGGCAATCGCGTTTAAGGTGGGCGCCGTCGACCGACCTAATTATAGAAAAGTTCACGCACGTATAATGCCACGTTTAGGTGGATTAGCCATATTTGGTTCATTTTTAATTGGTTACTTTGTGCTACACCCGGAAGATCCAACTGCACTTTATATTATTTTAGGTGCTTTTATGATCATTATTACAGGTGTACTTGATGATATGTTTGAAATAACGGCAAAAGCAAAATTGCTTGGACAATTCATTGCGGCAGGAATCGTCATTTATGGCGGCTTGGAAATTGATTTCATTAACTTACCTTTTGGTGGGGAATTGGATTTTGGTTACTTCAGTATCCCATTAACGATTTTATGGATTGTCGGAATCACCAATGCAATCAATTTGATTGATGGTCTTGATGGATTGGCTGCAGGAGTATCCACAATCGCATTAATCACACTTGCAGGAATGGCATTTATGATGGGTAACATGTTCGTGTTTGCAATGGCTGCACTACTTGCAGCGAGTTCTGCCGGTTTCTTATTCTACAATTTCCACCCTGCGAAAATTTTCATGGGTGATACAGGGGCTTTGTTCCTTGGATATATGATTGGTGTACTTGCATTGCTTGGTTTCAAAAATGTTACGGTGATTTCGTTGATTATCCCGATTATTATGTTGGGTGTTCCGATTTCCGATACATTTTTCGCCATCGTGCGACGCGTGCGTTTGAAACAGCCGCTCTCAGCACCAGATAAATCTCATTTACATCACTGCCTATTGAATGTAGGATTTACTCACAGTCAAACTGTTCTTATCATTTATGCACTGGCATCGATGTTTGGTCTGGCAGCTTTGATTTTCTCACAAGCAACGTTGTGGGGGGCAATCTTATTAATCGCTGTTATGTTAGTAGCTATCGAATTGTTCGTAGAAGCAGTTGGCTTGGCTGGCAAGAACTATAAACCATTAATCAACTTTGTCCGAATGATCGGCAAATGATCATAACCTCATGCGAAATTCGCATGAGGTTTTTTTATGGTTTGATAGGGAAAAGATAAACATATTGAAACAAATTGCCATTAGATGAAAGATGTCGCTTTAAGCATAAAAAAACCCCGACACTGTTTGAAGTGTCGAGATTTTAAAGTTATTCATTATTGTCTAAATCATCTTCTTTTGCAAACTCATTTGAGTCTGTTTCAGAACCACTATCGGAGTAACTGGATGCATCAGGATTTAAGCCCAAATGGCTTTTTAGCACATCTTGCGTTTCGTTTAATGATTCTTCATCCAATAACCAGTAATAAACGCCAGTCGACATGTCGTCTGAACCTTCAAGCGACAGTGTGTCAACTTGAGGAGCACCATCTTTGATATAGGCAATGAATGATTTCATTTCGCTAAACGTCATATCTGTTTTCATGTTATCACCAACAGCATCAATTACATCGCCATACTTTGTAAAGGATGAAGCAGAAGATGCTTTCTTCATAATTGAACTTAATATTTCTTGTTGGCGTTTGCCACGTTCGATATCATTATCCAGTTTACGGGTACGGGCCAAAGCTAGTGCTTCGCGGCCGTCTAATTTCTGATAGCCTTCTTCTAATTGAATGGAGTATATGTCATTTTCATCTTTTTCAAGTCGATCATAAGGAACATGTGCATAAATGCCATCTAGTGCATCTACAACATCGATGAATGCATTAAAGTTCATTCGAACATAATAATCCACAGGTACATCGAGTAATTCTTCAACAGTTTCTATGGAAGCTTTCGTGCCGCCATAAGCAAGGGCATGAGTTATTTTATCTTTGTGTCCCACTTCAGGGATGTATACAAATGAGTCACGTGGAATGCTGACTAATTTTACGGTTTTATCTTTGTTATTAAGTGTAGCAAGCATTAATGCATCTGAACGGCTGTTGCCTTCACCTTGACCGCGTGCTTCACTATCATCAACGCCAATGAAAAGAATGGATACATTATCTTCAAGGGGTTTAACAGCTTCTTCACGTAATTCTGAGCCTGCGCGATCATGAATTGCTTCATAAGATTTGTCTGCAGCTGATTCTGCCTTTTTAGCTAAATAAATTCCGTAAGCGGTTAAGCTAATCAGGAGGGACGCAACAAGCATAGCTGAAATTTTTAGTATTAATGACTTTTTCGAGGTACCGCTTCTTGTCGTTTTATATTTTTTTCGATTCATTTTTAATCTCCTCTGGGTAGGGTTCGACCCTACTACTCAATAAGACGTCCCAAGTTAGCTCATTGTTTCGTCTCTAGCTACAGCACTCCTCATTATACAATGCTTTACCTATACCGTAAAAGGAAAAGTTTTTTACATTTTCTTTAAAATCATTACATCTGTTAAATATTTCTTGCTATATATACGCAATAAAGGCCCGAATTTAGGTGTCAAACTCAAGGAATTTGGAAGATTGTTGCTCGATTTTAGCTTGCCCATTCGTCATTTCTGTTATCCATTCTACAAATGCCTCTTCTGTTGATACAGGCACGTAGAGAAGTATTTCCACAGTATCTGCGTAATCTATGCGTTCGAGTGGATAGGTGGACCCACGCACTTCATTTTCGACTTTACCCAGCCACGTATAATCGACAGAAACTTTCATTAAATGGTGGAGTCGGCGTTCGACAATATGCGCTGCCTGAATTCCTTCGGTAGTAGCTTTTCCATACGCACGAATTAAACCGCCTCCACCTAATTTAATACCGCCAAAGTATCGCGTTACAACAACGACAGTATCCTTTAAGCCTTGTTTTTTTAAAACTTCCAACATCGGAACACCAGCTGTTCCACTTGGTTCCCCGTCATCATTCGCTTTTTGAATGGAGTCATGTTCTCCAATCATGTAAGCTGAACAATTGTGATTCGCTGATTTATGTTGAGATTTTATTTCATCAATAAAGGCTTGAGCCTGTTGTTCAGTCTCAGCTCGGTTTACGTAAGTGAGGAATCGGGATTTTTGAATAATAATTTCTGATTCTCCGAAGCCTTTAACTGTGACATAATCTTTTCTCAAATCTTTCCACTCCTCGCTGACATCTAGTTGTCATCTAATTTTAATATGTTTTTGTGTATATAGTGATATAATAAATGCAGTCATAGCAGGAATAAAGGCATATATGACGTATTATATAGATAGAGAAATGAATGATTAAGCATTCATCAGACAGTTGCTCGAAAAAGGAGAATACCCGATGTCAGGGAAAAAGGTCGATATCAATTCTTTAGATCATATATGATTTGGAACGTCGTTTAAATGAATTAAACGATGCTATTTTGCATGCCGATCAACTTGTTACACAAGCCAACGTGGTTACCAACTACTTAACTTCGGATTTGAAAAATGTTGGACAAGCATTGGAAACCGCGAAATTAAAACAAGATTTCAGTTTGAAAATTATTGAAGCACAAGAAGAAGAACGAAAAAGGCTATCTCGTGAAATACATGACGGTCCCGCCCAGATG
>NZ_JBFUIO010000140.1:0-4796 GCF_056401835.1 Paenisporosarcina sp. P4_D4
CATTCACACAAAATATTTACAAGTGGAGCAGATCATGAAAACTAAAAATCGTTGGTTGATTGCATTATCCGCTATAGAAGACCTTTTTGGTACAAAACAGCTTGGTGCAATGCTGCAGCTGGATTGCYAGGCCCGATAGTTGTATCATGGATTCGTGAAACAACAGACAGTTACCAAGGAACACTAATCGTATTCTCGCTTCTTTTTTTAGTCGCTTTAACCATTTCACTGTTAATTCGATTAGATATTCAAAAGTTTCGCCAATTAAAGGCACCGCAACTAGATATTGTTGTTAAATCATCAACAAAGATAACTGAGAAGAAGTACTCATCAGGATCAATAAAAGATATCAATAAATGGAACAAGGAAGGTTGGGAAATTCATGACATTTACAGACTTATCCATCGCGACGAATGCAACCATGTTACCAATCCAGGAAATCGCAGACAAAGCAGGGATTCCTAGAAAAGCACTTGAACTTTACGGCAATTTCAAAGCCAAAATTGACGTTTCTTCCCTGCCACCTGCAACGAAAAATGGAAAAGTTGTCTTAGTTACTGCCATCAGTCCGACGCCCGCAGGAGAAGGAAAATCAACCGTGACGGTAGGATTGGCTGACGCGTTCAACCAGTTGAATGAATCGGTCATTGTTGCATTGCGTGAACCGTCTTTAGGTCCTGTGATGGGTGTAAAAGGTGGTGCCACTGGTGGTGGATTTGCACAAGTATTGCCAATGGAAGATATCAACCTGCATTTTACGGGAGATATCCATGCCATCACGACTGCCAATAACGCATTATCCGCGTTTATTGATAATCATTTACATCAAGGTAATGAATTGAATCTTGATCCACGAAGAATTGCATGGAAACGAGTGCTCGATATGAATGACCGTGCATTAAGACAAATTACCATTGGATTGGGCGGTCCTATGCAAGGAATCCCTAGACAAGATGGTTTCGATATCACTGTAGCTTCTGAAATCATGGCCGTTCTTTGCCTTGCCACTTCTTTAGAAGATTTAAAGGAGAAGCTTGCGCAAATGGTTATTGCGTATACATACGATAAAGAACCCGTAACGGTTCGCCAATTAGGCGTAGAAGGCTCCTTGACAATGCTTTTGAAGGATGCCTTCAAGCCGAACCTGGTCCAAACCATAGAGGGAACACCCGCCATTATTCACGGTGGTCCTTTTGCCAATATTGCACATGGCTGCAACTCCTTGATGGCAACCAACACAGCACGAAGACTTGCTGATATCGTCGTAACAGAAGCAGGATTCGGAGCAGACTTAGGTGCGGAGAAATTCATGCACATCAAATCAAGAAAAGGTAACTTCCATCCCGATGCCGTTGTCATAGTCGCAACGGTTCGTGCATTGAAAATGCATGGTGGCGTCTTGAAAAACGAGTTGACACAGCCAAATGCTGATGCAGTTAGACAAGGTATGACCAATTTGGCGAAGCATGTGGATACCGTCCGTCAGTTTGGCATTGAGCCGGTTATTGCTTTGAACCGTTTTATTACCGATTCACAAGAGGAAATGCAAGAGATTATGGAGTGGGCTCAAAAACAAGGCGTGAATATTGCCCTAACAAATGTGTGGGAGCAAGGTGGCAAAGGTGGACTTGAATTGGCGAAGCTCGTCAAACAAGAACTGGACAAACCTACTGACTTCAAGTTACTGTATGACGAAATGGACTCCGTCGAAGAAAAACTGCGTGTGATTGTTCAGCAAGTATACGGTGGAGCTGGCGTACAGTTAACGGACAGCGCGAAGAAAAAGCTGGTCGAATTGAAGAAATACGGCTGGGATGCTTTGCCTATTTGCATGGCGAAAACACAATATTCCCTTTCGGATCAACCGTCCCTTCTTGGTCGCCCTGAAGGCTTCGTTATTACCATTCGCGATATCATCCCAAAACTGGGTGCAGGGTTCCTAGTCTGCCTGACGGGTGATATCATGACGATGCCAGGATTGCCAAAACAACCAGCTGCGTTAAAAATGGATATTGATGCAGAAGGAAATGCTGTCGGGTTGTTTTAACCTCTGATTTGAATAAATGACTCTGTTAAACGGTACTGTTGTTTATCGTACATTTGCGCTTACCGCACGCTCCGCATGAGCCAACAAGTTAGAAAAAGCACGGCTTTCGCAGAATCTCTTCTAATTTAAAGGGATCTTAGAAAACTCGTGCTTTTTTATTTAGCCCTACGTGGAGCTTAAGTGTTTACTAAATTCACACATTCACACTCGCCACTTGTTTCCATCGATTCATCATCGCCCGCTCTACAAAGTCGGGTTGATTTGCATACTGACGTATAACATCTTTGATTTCCTCCGGGCTATACTGATCATTTCGGTTATGGGCAAGTGATGGGTAGCCAGAACCGCGCTGTAAATAATCGGAGCTAGCGACTGAATACCAAACCTCGTCTTCCATTAGCCTTTTGCCAATCATTACACCTTCAATTGTTTTGCCGTCGTGAATTATGTCAGCTCCGGAAATGTGCAGTCTGCCAACGAATTTCCCTCTGAAGCCAGGTCCTCTGCCATCTGCCAAACAAACCTGGGCATCTAGTGATTGCTCCAACGCTAACTTGATGTCTTTTCCTTTCACTTCAAATGATGTTGGGTTTAAGGGGGACGGACACACCTCAATCAACTTTTTATGGGATAGATCGTGAAAAATACCTGAATTCGCAATGCCACTGTTGATTAATCCAATCTCGCACTTTAACATATCTTTCAATCCGTCCGCAATGAGATTTGTCAGCGGATTTTCATCCAGGACATCATGCCAAAGTGGTTGTTCAAGATGATAGAGGGAACGACTCAATATCGTTATGGCTTTTGCTTTATTCTCTTTTAAAATGGTCGTTATACGTTCATCGATTTCTTCATTTTTTGTTGGGAGAGTGGCCGAATAAATCAGTTCTACTTGTTTATTCTCGTTTATTTCAATGTCCACAATCCCTAAGTATTCACCGTAATTGCCAGCACTGTTCATGATGGTGCCATGGGCAATTTTCGCTTCATTATACAGCTGATGATCATGTGCAGACAGAATGATATCTATTTCCGGAATATCCTCTGCCACTTCCTCATCGGCTACCGTGCCTAGATGGCTCAGTAACACACACAGGTCATACTGTCCTTCATTGCGTTTGATTTCGTTTGCTATCATGTCTTTAGAAGGATATACATGGATTCCTAGACCCTCATTGAAAACCCCCATATCCGGGGATGAACCGGTAATCAAAATGCGGAGACCATTTTTCACTACAATAGCGCTGGAAACAACTCCTTGAATGATACTCAAATCTTTTTTCACCAAATTGTTGCTGATAAAAGGAACGGAGCTATGACTCGCCATATGCTCGAGAGTTCCCACACCGTTGAACATTTCGTTGTTTCCTATGGTTAAGGCGTCATATCCCACTTCTTCTAACAGCTCAATAGCTGCGATGCCTTTTGTGCCCTGCAGTTCAATGCTTTTAAAGTCCGCAAAATCCCCACCATCAAGCACAATGGTATTGTCATTTTTACATGTTGAAATCAGTGTGGCCATTCGTGAAAAATTGTCAAAGTTGCTATGTAGGTCATTGGTATGTAAAATTCGTAATTTCATGTTGTCCCCCCAATTTTTGTCTCTACTTGATTATTCTATCTATTTTTTCATATTCCTTTATATTAACGAAATAGCACAATAAAAGGCTGCACCGTTTAAGGATGCAGCCCAGAATTATTGGGATGTATTGGTATTCGCAATCGCGGTTGCCAAGCGATCAATGACAGGAACTGTGCTAGATTTTGTATTTTGAGTTTGGACGGTGAAAATCAGCCATTCACCATTTCTTGTTTTAGCATAGCCTGCTAGAGCACTTGCATTGTCTAAACTGCCCGTCTTGGCAATTACATTTCCTTTAGCAGGTGCTGTCTTCATTCGCGTTCGTAACGTTCCGCCAACAAATCGTTCAGATTCACCTGCTATTGGCAATCCTTTACGGAACGTTCCATACCAAGGTTCTGACCTGACTAGATGCAGTAACTTGGACATCTGGCTTGAAGGTACTTTATTTGCATGCGACATTCCAGATGCGTCTTCAAATACCCATTGGTTCACATCTAAGCCGATAGAAGCTGCATAATTTCGCATGACTCTAAGTCCGGCATCCCAGCTGCCTTTTCCATATGTAACTTTACCCATTTCCTTTGCCAAAACTTCCGCGTGAGTATTGTTGCTTAACTTCAAAAATGGAATCATTAAATCTTTTAATGGCATCGATTTTTTGGAAAGAAGAACGCGTGCCGTACTAGGTGTAGTGCCCTGTACCACTTTAGATGTTGAAACAAACGATATCCCTTTAGAAGATAAAGATCTCTTGAAAACATCCATCGCATACGCAGTTGGGTTGGAAACGGCTATCCATTCTTTACTGCCTGCAGAACCGATTGGAGCATTTCCTGTTATCACGACTTTATTCGTGCCGACTTCACGTTTGATTTTCAACGTATTGCTATACCCTTTAGGCACTGTTTTAGATAAATTAACAATGCGTACGACACCCGTAGCAGGTGTTAACGTAACTTGTGCAGCTCGTCCATTCACGGAAGGTTTGGCATTTACAATGACAGAGCCTGCATCATAATCCGTATTCGGTGAAAGGCTTAATGCAGAAATTTGTGCAGCGTAATAATAGGATTCGTCTTCTCTTGCAATCCCCGGTGAAAGCCGGTCAGCATCGTACCAACTGTCGTCCCCGATAATGTGTCCAGACAGTCGCTTTACTCC
>NZ_JBFUIO010000141.1:0-4785 GCF_056401835.1 Paenisporosarcina sp. P4_D4
CCTAATGTGACATTCTTTTCTTCCATTAGCTCTAGTAGGGCAGATTGCGATCTTGGTACCGCCCTGTTTATTTCATCAATTAATAGCACGTTACTAAAAACCGGACCTTTTCTAACCTTAAAATCACTTGTTTTGACATCAAAATACTCTTGACCAATTATGTCAGAGGGTAAAGTGTCTGGTGTGAATTGTAATCGATTAAATGTACCATCAATACTTTTAGAAAAACATTTAGCCATCGTAGTCTTACCAGTGCCTGGAACATCTTCTAATAAAACATGGCCATCACTTAACAAAGCAATAATCATTAACTCAATTTCATCTTCTTTATCAATCATTACTTGAGCTATATTTTGTTTTATATTATCTAACATACAAATCCTCCTAAACGTTTTATGCAATCTATTTAAACCCTTTTTACGTGACTCATTGACTTCAGTAGTGTAATGCTATGAAAATAAGCCTACCGCCGGTTCATCAGAAAGTTCCAGGCCATTCATGACAATTAACAGATCCAATGCAGACATGGTAGGAAGGTTTTCCAGAAATGATTGGGCGTCATCATAATTCAAAAATGCAAAAGCTTGCAGTTCTTCTTTAAAAGCCCATCCTTGATCTACAGTTTCTAACATAAATATTCTTAAGATCGGACACTTTGAGGTTGGGTGCAAGTTTTCCCCGGCAATTGCGAGTCCAATATCATTTGTAGGGTTGAATATCGTCGTAATGACCTCCATCTCATCCTCGAAATTCTTCGGCATAAATATGTTTACAGCCTCATTATTCATCGTTTTATATTCCTCCCATATCTGATTATCTTTTACCTATGTCATTGTGTTCAATGTACTGAAATGTTGTGTGCGCAGGTGATTTACTCGGTTTTTTCCTTGTGTGGCGCGTTTTAGTTAAGTAGTTTGCTTTCATGTGCTTATGTAATTCATCTTGCGGTTTGCTTTTGAGCAGATCAGAAACATATGTGTGATCAATCGTGTCAGGGCCAAATTCGTTATTCATGTTTGCAACGACTTTGGCGATGCTTCCTGAATAGGCATAAGCCTTTACTATCTTTTGCGCTAAGGTTTTCGCTTGATAGTTTTCTACGAGAGACACAAAATCTACAAGTACCTGGATATCTTTTTTTGCTGCATCAACTGTTTTTATACTCTTCATTTGTCCTCCTCTTACATAAGTTTTATCGCACTTTTACAGTATTCTCCATTTATTAGAGGATTCCCTCTAAAACTAGACCATATAGAATCAAATACCTTCGGGGCGGCAGCACGATGGCTCCTAACAAAGCAGCAAACGCYTTGAAAGAAGCTCTAACGTGTCGCTTTCCTCTAAAAAGCCCGATAACCACGAAATTTACGGCTTTGCCTACATTTCGTTGGTTCCTGTTCTTTTCTTTACGAGGAAACGAGCCGAAAAGATTATCAAATAAAGAAATGAAGAAGAAGAAATGGAGGGCAGCCCAGTGGCTGCCTTTTGTTGTTGTATTTTTTGCTTTTGTCCTCCGGATCGTACAGATTCCCAGCCTGTCTAAGCCCGAAACAAAGGCAGATTCCTAGGCGTTCGCCCTCCCTCTGTTTCGTACAAAGACAGGAGCCGACTAACCACCAAAACAACAGTCAAGGGGCGAAAAACTTTTTCAAATCGCGCTTGCGCAGAAAAACTTTTTACGCTGGTACCCTTGACTGGCCGTCTATTGGATCTGTTCGTCCTTCGTGTCAAAAGGCAAAAAATAATCCCTTTTGGGACATTTACCGCCCGGAGAACAACACAAAAAAGGAGCGAAACAAATCATGAAATTAAACAAAATGATTGAAATCGTACGTATTAAACAAGAAATCCGAGAGGTGGAAGAAGCCTATACGAGCTTACTCCCTAAACAAATTCGTTCACCAAAAGATGCCATCGAATTCATTCAAGCCATGATAGCAGAGGAGGACAGAGAGGTGTTTTTGGTACTTTGCCTCAATGTAAAAAATCAGGTTATCGCAGTTCATAAAAGCCATGTTGGGAGCTTAAATGCCAGTATTGTGCATCCGAGAGAAGTATTCAAATCGGCCATTCTCAATAATGCAGGGAGTATTATCGTGGCTCATAACCATCCTTCCGGCAACTGCCAGTATTCACAGGAGGATATTGAGGTTAGTAAACGACTGATGGAAGCCGGGGCGATTATGGGCATTGAGGTATTAGATTCCATCATTGTGAGTCATGAAGACGGCATTTCCTTGAAAGAAAAAGGATTGCTTTAAATGCAAAAGGGGATGTTTCCCCTTTTGTTTTTATCCTATAAAGGAGGAATTACTATGACAGAAAAATATCCATTAAATGAAGCTCAGATAAGTGCACTTCGTAGCCTTCACTTTTGGCGAAGAAATTTGTGTGTCGAATCCATCCATCAAGATGTCATCGAGTGTACCAAAAGCAGAAAAGCCATTTTCTTTGCGTTCCAATCATGCGACAAACTGAATGTCCCCTTTGCCATTCAAAATCGTGTAATCTATGCAGCTTCACAAAATACAGCTTTTGGTGATGTAAAGATGGGCAGATGATATTTACCCCCCAGTATTACGCTTTTACTGGGGGTATTGTAGTCATTAAAAACGCGAAAAAGGAAGTTCGTTGAATGATTCAACAAAACTTGATAAAATTAAGTGGGATGTTGAATGATTCAACAAAGGAGGACATTTACATGAAAAAAGCAACTATGGAAATTCTGACGAAGTGCCAGAATCTTAGGTCTTACGTAGAAGCAAAGGAACAGCAGCATGACTTGAAATTATTAAATAGGAATGAACAAGTGCTCGTAGCACTTGCTCGATTATTTGAATATGAAGAATCATTTGATCTAAATCAGATCTTTAAAGAATTGGATTCCGATTGGATTGAATTCGCGCTGGATCGATTACTAACCTACTTTTATTCCGACACCTATCATCCTAAATCAATCAAACCATTGATCATTAAGAATCCAAATGATTTATTAAGTCAAAAAGATATTGGAGATTTAATGAATGAACATGGTGGTAACATGGATGCCAAAAAAATTCACATGTTGCGCAAAAGAGGGAAATTGCCCACAGAAACTGCTTTAATTGGAGGGAATCCTTACTGGCTTAAAGAAGAAATTGAAACCTATATCCATGATTTACCGATAAAAACCAAAGATGCTCACTAGACAAATCGTTGAAACCCACTCAATTTGAAATCATGTTTCCACCTCTGAAAATTATTATACTTGTATTTTGGTCAAATAAAAAAGCACCTCGTGAGAGATGCCTTCTTAATATACAACTATTACTATTTTAGTAATGGATTACCAAAGATAATACTTGCTCTATCATCATCTCTTGTTAACTGTATAGTTAATTTCTTACCATTTTCTACACTAAAAGTTACGTCTTGCGGGAAATCTCCTGCTTTAAAATCTAATGTTTTAATCACGTTGCCATCCAACAAGAAATCAACTTGTGCAGTGGCTGTCGTATCTTGATACTTGGCGTCTAACCCAACTCTTGTTGTAAACTGCTTATATTTAGAATTCAGTGGAAACTCGATGAAATTACTTGAATTGTCATCACCATGATTATGTTTATACAATAATACAAAGTTTTTGTAAGCTGTACCTACGTTATCCTTTACTGTAGTTCTACCTTCTAGTTCGTCGTCGAAAACTATTTTACCGTTATAAACTAGAAGTCCACCATCATTACTTTCCTGATAATTCATGTTTTTCACAGTATCACCAAGATATGCAACTTTAGGTTTTGGTGTATTAACCAATACTGATTGAGTTGTTTTATCATATGAAACTACTTTATTAAAGTTCATTTACAATAATCGGAACCACAACCTCTGCTGAAACAGGCACAAATGATACTAATAATGATACAACGGTTGGCACAGCCAATGATGATGATAATGATATGGATTGGGGTTGGATTGGGTTATTAGGTTTAGCAGGTCTTATGGGATTAAAAAGAAAAGACGATCGAAAGTAGCCTCTAACCTGCCCCGTTAGTTGAACAAGAAACTAGATTGCTACCCTAGGTTGACATAACGCCACGATTGGGAAAAATTCGACTAATATGATGAAATTCAGAACGTCCACTCGGGCGTTCTTTTGTTTAGAGAAATTAGAGGAATTAATAGAGAGCTTGATTGGACTAAATGGAAATTCGTTGATGACCTTTTTGTATTGAATTTAATATACCAATTGCAAGGGTACCCGTACCAAGAGAGGAGTATCTTCTTACAGTTTTTCTTGAGGAAGAATTATGAGTGGTTAAAAAGTACACAAGATGCCAGTATCGTATTTCACAAAAAATCGAACTGAAGAATTCACAGTGTTATATATCATTATCATCAGTTCGAATTTTGAATAAAACATCATTAAAAGTATATCCAAAATGAATTAGAGTGAAGCGATTTATAATTTTTTTAATTCTGTAGTGCTACCAGTAGATCTTCAGGTAACACCATTATATAACCATGCATCATAGGTTGACATAACACGCGGATGAGGAAGTAGTCGCTTCATTACTCATTCAGAAAAAGCTGCTCTTTAAGGCAGCCGATTCTTCAACTATGCACCCGTTAGTTTAATATCATTCATACATTTTTGAATCATATAGTATGTCCGCCACAGTCTTCCATGAAGGTTGAATTGGAATTGATTGATTATTTCCTAAGCAGTGCCAGTCCATATCACTAATCCAAGCCTCCATAGCTTCTAAATAATTGCTCCATTTTCTCTAATTTTTTGGTTAATTGATC
>NZ_JBFUIO010000142.1:0-4783 GCF_056401835.1 Paenisporosarcina sp. P4_D4
GTTTAGAGCATGTCAAATTTCACAAACTTTTTCACAAATTAAATCAAAGCGTCCATTTTATGATTTCTCTTTCCTTTGGAGCTGATTGACTCAATTTGTAACCTTGTTGTCTACTTTCGCCTTTTTCTAAAAAATTCTCGTCACAAAGTTCTTTCATAAGCTCATTAAGTCGATTAATATTTATTTTCATCAGCTTCTGAAGGTGGCTAACTCGTGTTTCGCCAGTTTCAGTGATTAGCTTTCTCAATTTATCTAACTCAGTTTCTTCCTCCTCTTCTAACACTTCTGGTAATTCTACATCCATCTTATCATCATCCATACTTTCTGAAATCTTATTAATCAAATCAGATTCAAATCCTTCATTCTTTGGATCATCGACAATCAAACATCCTTGGAATCGCATATGTTCTTCTCTCTGTCCCTCAAAACTCATCGTTCCGTCACCGTCTCCTAGTAGCTCAAAAGGTGGTTTGGTATTTAAAAATGTTCTATAGCTGGTATCATTGCTACAACGGAAACCGATTTTACTAGGCAAATTGGATTTAATTGTCCCTGTGATTACGTCAACTGAAGGACGTTGTGTACAAATTACTAAATGAATTCCTGCTGCTCTAGAAAGCTGTGTTAAACTTTGGACTAAATCATGTACTTCATCATTACGCAATGCGAGTTCCGCATACTCATCAATAACACACACGATATAAGGCAATGATTTATCTTGATGCTTCTTATTAAACAATCCAATATTTTTCACTTCAGCTTCTTTGAATAGCGTATATCGTCTGTTCATCTCCTTGATTAATTGCTTTAATAATGCGATTGATTCATCTGCATCTGTAATGACTGATTGTATATGGGGAAATTTTTCATAGATTTTCAGTTCAACTTGTTTCACATCCACCATATAGAATAATAATTCTTCAGGTTTTCTCATTAGCAGCAATGTTAGAATCATTTGATTAACCCAGACTGATTTGCCTGATCCTGTAGTCCCTGCCACAAGCAAATGCCTGTTCTTATTTAGACATTGGAAAATCGGATTTCCTATCTCGTCTATTCCAACTAAATATGGTAGTGGGTTATCTTTGGCGAAATCACGGAACAGAGGAGTATCTACATAATTCCGTAAGAATGCATTTTGTCTTTCTTCTAATGGCAACCACACATCAATTTCTCCAACTTCAGCTCCTTGGCTAATTCGTAGATTTTTGACTCCCATAAACGTCTGCAAATCTTCAGTGACTGACTTTTTATTTAACTCCGATAATTTTAATCCTTTTGGCAGATTGAAAGTTACCTTGACTAAAGTTGATCCACTCTGTACTCGTTTAGCGACCATTTCACTCTTAATTMCTTTTAGCTCTTTTAGTGCGTAGATGAATTTTTCGGCTATATGCTTACCATTTACTTCTTTTAATTCATCTCCCATTGGAAGCAACTCAAATGGATTACTTATCATTTTACTTCTTCTTGTTGATTTCACTAGTTGTGCTGAAGGCTGCTCAATGTGGACTACATGATCGGACATCAAAAATGGAAGTATTTCAGATACAGATAACACTTGTTGCTTACCTTGATTGTCTAACTTTCGATTTTTTATGTTCTGTATCACATCTCCTAATATGAAATAATTGTTCACACTCCAACCATTTGTGTAAGCAGAATCCTCCAACTTCTGACTAATCTGCTCAACAACTATATTTCTCTCCTTCTTAGTTCCACCGTAAAAAATTAGACGAATATTATGGCGGAATCCATTTTCTTTTAGCTTTCTGTCTAATTCTGAAATTGGTGGGTTTTTATATTCCCATTGCAGTATGCCATCTAATTTTTCATTAATATTCCGTTGTAGTTTACGGAACACTTTCTTATTAGAAGGTTGTTCAATACCATTCAGATAGTCATCATATTGTTCTTGCAATCTTTCTTTCCAATTATCTTGTCGAATTGCAAGAACAAGTTGATACATGACTGTAATATGTTTCGGACAAACAGAGCAAACCATCTCCCAAAACGACTTAGTTTCATTCATCTCAATTGGATAAAGTGAAGATTTTGAAGTAAACAATTGAACATAAGTAGTGTCATTGGATTTGTCAGGAAGCGTGGAGAATATTGAATCACGCTCACTGACAGTCCAATTTGTTTTGTATTGAGGTGGAGAAAAGAAGGTGAAAGATTCATCGATTGGTGAGCGATGTGCTTCAATCCCAAATACTCCTCCACCTGCTAGTTCTTCAGAAAGTAAATTCTTGGCTTCATTTCGAGAAAAAGAGGGGAGGGTGTATGATCTATTTTTATCGTTTTGAGTAACACTAGGCTGCATAATTCGCTTGAAATTTATCATACTCATGTTGCTGACCCTCCCATCAATTTTCTACCTTTTAAGTTTTTCACTAAATTCACGGTTTTACCTACCACTGATTTCTTATCAAATGATTTACCTGCTCCATGCCACATATCTGTAATGTCTGCACCATTCTCAATGTAGTTTTTCACAATGCTAGGAGGATTCGCCATTCTCCATAAACCGCCTATAATCACGCCTATTTTTATAACCACTTCCCATGATGTTTCGGGGACTTTTGTGCCAAACATTAAACTGCCGATGATTAGTAAAAACACTCCATATACAAGTTGAGTCATTGAACATTTCTTAATATGATTCCACCAAGACCTAAAGTAGTGCTCATGTGCTTTAAACATCCAACATGATAATGCAACAGGTGTCATTACACCCAAAGCCATTAAGTCGAACCATCTACGGAAATTTTGTAGGAAGATGGGAATCATCATTCCGATTAATGCAATATCAAACCCAAGGAATACGAACATTTCAGTCCAAGATATTGTATTAAATTCAATTCCACTTATTCCTGCTGCCATTTGGTTTTTACCAATATTAATTATTGCGTTTGTTAGCCAATTGATTCCTTGAAATCCATAGAAAAATCCAGCAGGTGCTAAGGATGACCCCAATAAAACTAAAGGAAGTCTTCTTGAAATACGCCCCATGTCAGTGTGAGTTGCATCTATTTGTGGTTTCGTTTTAAAGAAGTGTCCTAACATACGTTTGTATCCTTCATGTATAGCTAAAATCATACTCATTCCCAATGATAATCCTGTGRACATGGCAATGTTTTCTTTGAACCAATCACTGTCGAATAAGAAGAGTGGTGTGTGTAATACTACACTTGTAATAGCATCATAGCTCCACACCATTAAGTCAATTGACCATTGTGTAGCATGTATTTTAATGTCCTTACACCACTGTATTGTCTTATCAATGGACTCTACAATTCTTGCAAATTGCTCTCGTGTTTCAATTGGAATAGGATTTAGTTTATCGAGGATGGATGCAGAAGCGCGAGTAGGTTTTGAGAATAGGGTAGCGAATGGAATACTTGATGCTAGAAGAAGAGGTCTAACCCCGGAACGTTTCGGAATACTAGACTTGTTACTGTCACTAGTATCAGTATGATTACGGGAGCTAACAGAATTTGCCCTAATCCAGTTATTATGTCTGTTGACCAACTTTGTGCTTTCATTTTCTGACCTATCATTCGGTATCCTCCAGCGATCATTAGACAAAGAATTGCGAATGCAACCCCTAAAATCCCTGCTGCTATGATTAGTTCTATGAGAATGTTCAATATTTCGGGAGGTAATATCTCCAATCCCTCTGCTTCGTCTAGCTTTGGAAAGCCTATTTTCTGTGCATGAGCTTGTGGTGTAATTAGTAAGGGAAGAGCTACAAGATAGCTGTTTCTCAAAATTTTGTAAAAACGTTTCTGTATATGCTTGGGTTGATTTTTCACCTCCTTTGCAAGTACCTCCATAAAAGCTGGAATTGTTGGAGAATCAGAGTTACATATTTTTACTCGGTATCCATCATTGAAGGTGATTAGGTTTTTTGATTGTGCTGTTAACGTTGCCATGTTTTTCTCCTCCTTTGTGATACCAAGTCATTAATTTTGACATTCCTACGAAACTACCAAGTGCAATACCTAACTGTGTAGCTAAAATAACAATACCTGACATTTATAATTCTCCTCTTTTTTGATGTATTAAATCCTTTTCTTTGGACATCATAAGCTTAACGAAAAATCATTCACTAAAAACAGGGGGAACTCACAAATGAATTATTCAATGAGCTTTGCTGAATGGCTACATCAACCAGACCCAAACTGGAAAATTAATTTAGAGTGTGTTGATCCTTACGTTTTTAAGGAGCTTCGAATGAGCAAAGAATCTGTTGAGAAAATTTTAGCAAAGTTGGAAGTGTATCATGTCTTTAATGAGCCTCAGAAAACTGGAAGAAGTTGACTAAGCAATCCTAATGGGTTTTATATAGATGTAAGGTGTGTTTTTGCAAGGGGATTTTCTTCTTATTATCGAAGAGAATCCCCTGTTTGTTGTGATAATTAGGGGTTTTTGGTCGTTGATAAGATGATAATTTGATAATTTGATAATTTGATTGAATCATGAGCCACTCCTTCTTACTTGTTGTTCAGTATTTAGAATGAAAGTAATGAGCAATTGTTGTTTAAACTCGACCACCATCCTTGTTGATTTATCTTATTCACTTCGACATCAACCTGTTCCAAATAATTTTGAATTGTTCAAAACATTTTTTCATGTTTGACTCATCTTATGTAGTATTCATCTTTAAGATTACAAAAAAGTCTTTTAGATTGAAAAATAATTCAAAAGTAATCGGTTAAAAAAATTACTTAATAGGAAGACAAATTTAATTAACAAAATAGGGTAATCAATAACCGCC
>NZ_JBFUIO010000143.1:0-4752 GCF_056401835.1 Paenisporosarcina sp. P4_D4
TTGTTGCTGGCGTCAAATTAATGACGTTTTAAAATGAACAATTAAGTTCAAGTTTTGCTTCCCACACCGAAGTGTGTTCCGCTTTATTGTTGACGTTTTGCTGTTCAGTTTTCAAGGTTCATTTGTTCGCCGTTGTTGTAATGGCGACTTTAATATCTTATCAAATCCAGTTTGCTATGTCAACAAAAAGTTTTGATATTCTTTTTTCACTTTGTCGCTTTCAAATCAGCAACTTTATAAATATATCAGCCTGACTTATAAAAGTCAACACAATACTAAAAGTTTTCTAATCTTATTTCAGAAACTCAATCTCCTAGCTGAATATTATTCAAAAGCATATACTCTGAACTCCTTGAGAGTTAATAACATGTAGCGACTATGATCAATGTGATGCGTAAATAATTAAGCTAGAAAAAACGATAATGAATGTAGACTCACTAACCTGCCTCGTTAGTTCAATAAGAAAAGACCTGTCTTAGTAGCTTACCGATTAGTCGTTAGTTTAATAAGAAGGAAGTAGGAATTCACACGGGAGTGATATTGAACTAACATGTCTCGTTGAAGTATTCCTACTTATATTAGATACTGCCCTTTCATGGGAGTTCAAAAACGAAAAACAGATTGATTTACACTTTTTCTCGCCTATCGCAATTGTAACTTTATTAATATAGAAGAAACATGATACAATTTAATAGTCTAAAAATTAAAAATATTAATTTATAGACGAATTTTTGCCGAGGAGGATGATAGTATGACAAACAAAAGAAATGTCAGCATGAAAATTTATATGGGGATTACGTCTAACTAATTAGTTGTTTAGCGTTTCCCTACATTTTGAAAGGGGAAAATCATTTGAATCAAACACTATTAATCATTGATGCTCAACAAGAATTAATTGATGGGAATCAGAAAGAAAGTGCAGTTTTTAATAAAGCGCAACTTATTAGGAATATCAATAAAGTGATTGAAAAAGCAAGCGAAGCAGATGTCCCAGTTGTGTTTGTAAGAGATGTCGATGTTTCTGAGGGGAAAGGTGAAGGCTTTCAAGTTCACAATGAAATCAATGTACCCACGGATGCAAAAATTTTCGATAAGTCAGCGACGAATTCCTTTCACGGGACCGGTCTTCTGAATCATTTAAGAACTCAACAGATTAAACATGTTGTTATTATGGGCTGTAAAACACAACACTGCATAGATAGTGCTGTCAGAACAGCTACTATCAGTGGCTTGGATATTACATTAGTCGGTGATGGGCATTCAACAAATGACAATGATGATTTAAGTGCAGAACAAATCATTAGCCATCACAATCGTACTCTTCACGGTCATTATAATGTCGAACACTTTTCTGTTGTCAGAAATTCAGATGAAGACTTGTTTAGCCCAACTCATGACTCTTATAGGTAATATTAATCCAAAAAAGCGGCACTTAAAACGTGCCGCTTTTGCTATTGCATGTCAATAGCAGGCTTGCTAGTTCAATAAGCAATTGCAACGAAAGAAAATACCTCTTCAAATCTGGAGAGTAAGCAAGAATGAACTGAATAACACCCATGGTTAAGAGAAAATCCCTATATGGGTGATTAGTCGACATCCACGTACCGAATATCAGATAAAATGCATAGGAAACTGTAAACACGATGAGTAAGTAATATAATCTAGGTTTCATTATTAATTGCCCCTAGCAAAAGATGTTTATTGTATTTGAACCTTAATGTCCCATCATACACTTGTCTAGATGTTCAAGAACCATCGGCCAAGCATCTTTATGTCCGTTTCTTGACTCATCATCTATAAAGCCTGCGTGCGTAAGACGAATTTGTGTTCCATCTCCATTTGGCTCTAGCTTTATTGTGACAACAGTTTCCGCGCCCTTTGTTCCTCCATCCCCAGTAACCCAAGTAATTTCGACAAGCCGGTCTTGCTCAATCCTTAAAAACCTTCCGTAGTGAGGATGACGTTGACCGTCAAATGCAGTCTCAAAGAAAAAGGACGTGTTGATTTCTCCCTGCATGATGACGCTTCCTGGCACAGCGAACCAACGATCGATCTGTGTAGTCCACGCTTGGAACAGTACATCGGGCGGTGCATCCATTATGCGGTCAACCATTAAATTGAACGCCCTTGTTGAAAGGTCAGGTGTAGTAATAGACTTCATTATTAAGTCCTCCATCTCTATTTTGAATTG
This sequence comes from Paenisporosarcina sp. P4_D4, assembly GCF_056401835.1. NCBI lineage: Bacteria > Bacillati > Bacillota > Bacilli > Caryophanales > Caryophanaceae > Paenisporosarcina > Paenisporosarcina sp. P4_D4. The sequence continues at coordinate 2,192 of NZ_JBFUIO010000143.1, forward strand.
AACGAAAAGCAACGCTGCTTACCTACTTAATCCATTTCTCCATAATCTTCACTTTTCTATTCGTTGCATCCAGCTCCACGTTTCTGCCAATAGGCAACGTCAGCATAGGTTGCGTGTGGCAACAATCAAAATCTGCAAGAATCGGAATGTCCCTGTTCCCCATCACTTCGAGCAAAATATCGTATGGAGTTCTTCTAGTACCTTGATCATCAAATAATTCATGTTTCCCTAATAGAATGCCGGAAACTTTTTCAAACACACCATTCAGCTTGAGTAGAGTGAAGTTCTTTTCGACGACGGATGCCGTTTTCATCGTGTCCTCTAACAGGATAATATCCCCTTGCTGGATGTCCGGCATATATGGACTTCCCCAAATGCCATACATCGTATTTAAATTACCACCTACTAATCGGCCTTGCGCCACACCTTCATTCACACATACCCATTCATTATCCCTCTGTACTTTATCACCCGTTTTAACCTCCCAGTTTAAAGGTTCATCCGTCCATATTGGCGGTGTAGGGATGATAAAAGGAAGACTTTGTTCTTCTATTAACATCTCTTTGAAATAATCATATGTATGGTCAAGAAATGGTTCGAATTCTCCGAAAGAAGGCACCAGAGCAGGTCCATAGAATGTTGGAATTCCTGTTTGGGCATAAATACCGAGCAAGATGGCGGTAGCATCAGAATACCCTATCATGATTTTCGGGTTTTTCTTAAAAGCATCATAATCAAGGTACGGTAGTAGCGCATTGGAATTGGTACCGCCTATTGTAGACATAATCATCTTAATTTCCGGGTTTCGAATAAGTTCGTTTAATTCGTCGGCTCGATCCTGGATGGTCCCCGATCGGTAATAATCATGCTTTCCTGTAAGATTTCCTTCAATAATCTCAAAACCTTTAGATTCTAAAAAGCTTTTTGCCCGTTGAAAGCGTTTCGGTGAAGAATATGTGATGGGTGATGAAGGCGAATAAATACCGATTTTATCCCCTTTTTGCAATCTATTTAATAGTGTCATCAATTCTTGCTCCTTTTAGATCATCATGCGTACTGAGTATCCTATAGTTTTCAATAAAACGAAGTGTCACTTATATTTCTCTAATCTTCCGTGCCTAACACATCTGTATTTGGAGGTTCTATTTCCTCAGGTGAGTCGTCGCAACAATCTTTCCCTTATGATGGAATTCATGTGTAATTACATGCAACAGTAATTTACAACTTGTTCGATTCTGTTTACCCATTCATATTCGTTATGGAAGTTATTCCACATTAAATGTTCGAACACCTTCTTCTACATTGGAAATAAATGGCGTTTATAAGGGGGTGAGCTCTTTTATCTTGTCCTGTGATAAAGTAAGGATTGCAAAAGAACAATTAGCGGAGGTTTAAAAATTGATTAATTATACGTTTGATGGAACGAAGTCTACTTTTAAGAATGATATGGGTGAAGTAACAATTAAATTTAAAAAAACAAGCGGAACCCGTGTAGATATACAAGTTGAAATGAAGCATTACGAAACCGACACTTTTGCAACTTATAAGAAATATATCGCATTGGTAGATAACGGATTTTTGCAGCACTACCCTATTAAAGAATTTACAGTTCAAGGGGTTTCCGTTGGTGAATACAACACAGTAAAGAAATACTTTACGCATATTTTAGGTGAATATGGCTATAAAGAATTTAAAGAAGCCTTTTTAAATGAATATTCATTGCGTTTAGAAATCGAGTTGAATTGGTTTATTAAACGGACTTAATTAAGGTTCTTTTTCTTCCACACAAAAAAGACAGAGGAAACAACTCTTAACCCATTCAGTTTACTGGTACAAAAGTTTAAATAACTATACAAATAACGTCATATTAACATACAAATTAGCATTGCTTTTAGCAGTGCTTTTTTCTTGCTCGATTTTAATAATTAAAAGATTTATATCAAATATATGGAAATATAATAAATAGATATATTGATTAGCAAATTAAAGCAGACCCAGTAAAAACTTTTTAATAAAACGCTGACCTTGAAAGAAATATTATTAAGCCATTTGGTTGGTTTACAGGGTCGGTCAGTTCAAGAAGAAAATAAAATTATTATAAGAAGGAATGGAAAAAATAGTATAATTAAAAAGTCTAAAAATTAATTGATATAATTTTTAGGAAATAGTTGTTAGAGGAGGCGTTCATTATGACAAACAAAAGAATTTCTATTATTAATGACTACAAGGGGATAACGACTAATTAACAAAGTTGTTTAGCGTTTTCCCGAATTTTGAAAGGGGAAACTTATGAGTACAGAAAATGTGAAAATCGTAGAATTAAATGCAGAAAACTGGTACGGCTGTTGTGAATTAGAGATATCAACAGAACAAAAAGAATACATTGAACCCAATGCTATATCAATAGCTCAGTCAAAGTTTGAGCCTACATTAAAGCCATATGCTATTTATGCTGAAGAAAAAGTAGTTGGCTTTTTGATGTACAATTCTGTTCAAGAAGAACTTGATGGTTATTGGGTATATAGAATAATGGTGGATAAGGAATTCCAAGGCAAGGGGAT
>NZ_JBFUIO010000144.1:0-4740 GCF_056401835.1 Paenisporosarcina sp. P4_D4
GTGTAATCCTGATGGGTTTTCAAAGTGTGTATCTTTTAATCCCATAATTTTTGCTTTTTCATTCATCAATTTAACGAAGCCTTCAACTGATCCTCCTGCATGCTCTGCTAGAGCAACTGCTGCATCGTTACCAGACCTCAGCATTAATCCATAAAGCAATACATCAACAGCTGTYTCTTCTCCATTTTTAAGATAAATGGATGAACCTTCTTGGGATGTGGCTACAGGAGAAATTTTGACCTTTTCTTTTAAATCTACTTCATCCGCCACGACAACCGCTGTCCACATTTTTGTTAAGCTGGCAATCGGCATTTTTTGGTCTTCACCGCTTCCTGCCAATAACCGTCCTGTCTTCGCATCAATTACTGCATAAGCAGATCCCTGTGCCTCAGATAATCGAGGGTACAACAGACTTACACCTAACAGGAGAATCACTAACACTATCAACCATTTATTTCGCAACCAGCAGCACCTTTCGCTTCTTATTCTTGTTGTTCCCCAAAAGCTTCCTGGAACTTTGTCATGAATAAATCTGTTTGGTCATCTTCTTCCGTCCCTTGTGTTTCCGGTAACGGCGGCAACTCATTCATATCATTTAATCCAAATACATTTAAAAACTCTTTCGTGGTGCCGTACAGGATGGCACGCCCTGTACCTTCAGCTCGACCGACTTCCTGAATCAGACCTTTAAGGCTTAACGTGTGTAATGGTCTTTCACTCTTCACGCCCCGTAAGTCTTCAATCTCGATTCGTGTAATTGGTTGTTTGTAGGCAACGATCGCCAACACTTCCAATGAAGCTTGTGAAAGAGGTTGATTCGTTGGGTTTTCAACGAGTCGTTGAATGGTTTCTGCGTTTTGTTTTTTTGAAATCAGTTGATATGTTCCGGCTAATTCTTTTAATTCAATTCCGCGGTTTTTGGATTTTATATAGTCATCCTGTAATTTCTCTAATGCTTCTTTTACCTCTATAGACGTTGCACCAGTTAAATTTTCAATCTGTTTACTTGATAACCCTTCGTCTCCTGTTACAAAAAGTAAACTTTCAATTCTACTCATCAATAGGCTCAAAAGATTCTTCCTCCCATCGATCATTTATTAGATTAACTGTCAGATCATCAAAATTCTGACGTTGCTCGACCATTACCATTTGTCTTTTCATAAGTTCCAGCAAAGATAAAAATGTGACAACCAGAGTTGGTTTGTCTTCTGATGGAAAAAGTTCTGAAAAAGAACAACTTCCGCCTCGGGATTTCAAAGTCTTGAAGACACTTTTCATTTGGTCCTTGATGGATAGTTCCTGTCTAGTAATTTTGGTGGCAAGCGGGGCTTTCAATCGTTTCCTTCTCAGCATTTTCTGAAAAGCACCCAACATGTCATAGACATTCAAAGGATCATCAAATGCAGTTAATTGTTGAGTTGGCTGATAGTCGGTCAAGTCACTTGGTGCTCTTGTAAAGACTTGTGCTCTTTGTTCTTCTAATTGCTGCAGATTCTCAGCTGCTTCTTTATACTTCCGATACTCAATCAGACGATTCACCAATTCTTCCCTTGGGTCATTCATATCAAGGGCAAGTTCGTCATCATCTAATTCACCTTCGTGAATCGGAAGCAGCATTTTACTTTTGATTGCAAGCAGGGATGCGGCCATTACTAAATATTCACTGGCTTCATTCAATTCAAGCACTTGCATAGCACGAATATGTTCCATGTACTGTAAAGTTAAATCAGCCATTGGAATATCATATATATCAATTTCCAAACGATGGATTAAGTGCAATAATAAATCGAGAGGACCTTCAAAAGCGTCCAATTTTACTTCATAAGACATGTTAAGATCACCCGATCAAATAGATTCAAATTTTAGTATAGAGGAAGTGTGAGAAGAATGCATCCGTTGTTTCACCCACTTTTTGTGCAGTTTGTCATATATTTTAATGAGCACGAGGATTTTTTTGAATGCCACGAAGTGTTGGAAGAATACTGGAAAGAGATTGCACCGAAAGATAAAACACATCCACTTACTGCTTGGATTTTGCTCTCGACAGGTATGTATCACTGGCGAAGGGGTAATTTCAATGGCGCGAAAAGATCACTGGCCAAATCATACGATCGTTTCCATCTGAATGGTACGAGTGCTTTTTATGAAGGCATTCACTTTTCAAGACTTATCGTGAATTTGGAGCAATCACTAGAATCCGTTGAAAATAATACATCTTTTCAGCCATTTAAAATACAAGTCGATTCATCTGAGTTATCATCAGCCATCCTACAACAACCAGCATTAGAAGCACTAACAGGTGATCAACTCATACACAAGCATATGCTCCGGGATCGTTCAGAAATACTTAATGCCCGTGAAGAAAAAAGAAGGAACAGACATTAAATGTCTGTTCCTTCTTGCTGGATTGTGCACTTATCTATGAATGGTTTTGTCGATTCAGCAGCCTTTATTTCTGTACATGGAAGGAAATTTTGCACTTTGGATACCATTTCTTTTCCAATCCCTTCACCTCTAAATGAAGGTGAAACAGTTATATGCTGAATCAAACACTCTGTATCTGTAGTTTCTATGCCAATCAAGCCCACAAAATCTTCCTCTTTTTTCCACATAAACAAATGCCAGTTCGGATTATTTTCATAGGTTTGAATGGTTTCTTGTAATTTTTTTAAATCTTTTTCTTGTGGCATAAACGACAGGAGACCCATCGCAATTTTTTCACATATTTTTTTATATCGTACTAACATAATAAATCCCTCATTTTTGATTCCGCTTCAGCACAATGACTATCCTACATCATTTGCAATAAAACTTCAACTCGCAATCCATTATTTAACAGTTTATTGGTTCGGTGCAATAAATATCCAATAAAGAATTCCCCAAACAATACTTATTAATAGGATAAATAAATATAATTTGTTATTGTTTCTTTTCATGAGTGTGCACCTACCGTCTCATCTTGTAAAGAACAATCCAACTTTACGAGATCTTCATAAGTTTCTCTCTTAATGACAATGCGATGATTGCCCTCCTCCACGAACACGACAGCGGGTCTAGGAAGCCTGTTATAATTGCTGGCCATCGAATATCCGTATGCCCCTGTGCAGAATACAGCGAGTATATCTCCCGCTTCTACTATTGGCAAAGAAATGTCTTCGATCAGTTTATCGCCTGATTCACAACATTTACCGGCTACTGTGTAGGTTTTAGTGGCTTCAACTGTCATTTTGTTCGCAACAGCCGCATCATATTTTGCTTGATACAGTGCAGGACGAATATTGTCTGACATTCCGCCATCTACAGCCAAGTAATTTCTGACACCCGGCACTTCTTTTTGAGATCCAATCGAATATAAAGTAGTTCCTGCGTCACCTACTAGTGAACGGCCAGGTTCAATCCAAATCTCAGGCATTGGATACTTTGCTTCGCCGATTTCGGAACGTATGGATTTAATCATATCTTCTACATAAATTGCGGGTTGAAGTGGTTTATCTTCTTCTGTATAGCGGATGCCAAAACCGCCCCCTAAGTTTAAAACTGGGCAAACAAAGTCATAACTCTTTTTCCAGGAAAGCATTTTTCCAATTAGTTTTTTTGCTGCCAAGGAGAAAGCAACAGTATCAAAAATTTGTGAACCAATATGACAATGCATGCCTAGTAATTGAATAGATTCTTCATCTTTTACTGCATGGAACGCTTCATCTGCCTGGCCATTATTCAGATCAAATCCAAATTTCGAATCAGCTTGTCCTGTCGTGATATAGTCATGCGTATGCGCTTCAATACCTGGTGTCACACGTAATAAAATATTTACTTGTTTTTTAAGGATTTCTGTTAATCTCTTTAACTGTTCTATTTCATAAAAATTATCAACCACAATACATCCAATACCCGAGTTCAATGCAAAGACTAATTCATCATCACTCTTATTATTGCCATGAAAATGAATTCGTTCCACTGGAAAACCGGCATGAATGGCTGTATACAATTCGCCTCCAGACACAACGTCCAAAGACAGTCCTTCTTCAGCTGCTAGCTGATACATTGCAATACTTGAGAAAGCCTTACTCGCATAAGCTACTTGAGCTTCAACTTTCTCACGTTCAAATGTGTGAATAAAAGCACGTGCCCGTTCTTTTATTAATGCTGTATCGTAAACAAATAATGGTGTTCCATAGTTTTTTGCTAATGTCATTGCAGAAGTTCCACCAATTGTTAAGTGACCATGTTCATCCACGGACTGTGTTCCAAATAAATGCATCTTCATCTCTCCCAGTGGTAAGTGGTTTTTCAATATAAGAACTTTACCATAGGGAAAGACTCCGATGCAATGAGTGGATTAAGAACGTTTGCGCTTAGGCGAGTGAACAATGAATGGTCTGAGTGCGCCATTTGATGTAGGAAAGCGAACCAGAATGCGTGCCAATGCTTTAGGGAAAAATGGAACGAGCGGCCACAAATAAGGGACTCCCATCGGCTTAATTGATACCAGGTACATGAAAACGAATAGGATTCCAATGAAAAAGCCATTGGACCCAAATATGACAGTAGCAATAAGCATCACATTTCGGAATAACTTGGCGGCAACACTCAATTCATAAGAAGGTAATGCAAATGTTAAAATGGCTGATACCGCTGTATATAACACTACTTCAGGAATGAAAAGTCCGACATCGATTGCAATTTGACCAATAATAATGGCCGCTACTAAGCCCATTGCCGTGGAAAGAGGTGTAGGGG
>NZ_JBFUIO010000145.1:0-4730 GCF_056401835.1 Paenisporosarcina sp. P4_D4
GATCGTTGCTGCTGACTCGTATATATCCGAATTTTTTGTTATCCAGTTATTTACTCCTCATTTTGGTTTGCCTACTATAGTTCTAGCAACAGTGTGCGATAAAGTGTGTGTAAAATAGAGGACGTTCGAAAATGGTTTTTATAGTTTTGCGAACTATAAAAACCATAAATTATGAGCAAATTAAAACAGTTCGTAAAAGTGTACTTTTACGAACGAGTGTTGTTACATAGCCGTTTATCATTAAACTACCAATATGAAAAATATTCATAATTCTAATTGGGTATAAGATAAATATGAGATTGTGAAGATTTTCACTTAAACTAACGGGGCAGTTTAGTTGAACAAGAGAAATGAAAATTCCATTCATTTTTATGTCGCATTAGACACAAAAAGCGACATAAAAAAGAAAAGGACCAGATTAGTCAATTAATAGTTTCCGAACAAAGGTACTTCCTTTTTTGATTGCAAATTGTGTACCAACAATGATATTGGAGAACATCGAGAGGTAGAAAAAGCTGTTTTTGATTTTTCGGCAGTTAGCTTAGAAGATGTAGAAGCATTTGATTATAATGAGCAAATAGTTCTTTACGATTAATGGGTGTTCTTCCAATTTACGGAGGCTTCATCCAAGGTTTATTCGCGAGAATGTTCATGCTAGTATTCATGTGGAAATAGAAACATATATAGTTTCCGAGTAGCATTAACTCATCTTTTACAGGAAGATAACAAGGTAATAACTTCAAAATAATTAACTTAAAAATACAGGTACCGCCAATTTATAGCGATAGCTGTATTTTTAAGTTAATCCATAAATTGTTTTGTCATAAATACTTGTGAAATATCAGTATTTTTAAATCCATTATTTTTTAAAAACGGGAGGACATTTTTCATTTTGTCTTCCAAATTATAAGTATTTCTTTTAATAGAACGATTAAAATGAAGCCCTTCCTGTAGTGCAGCTTGAATAGCGAGTATTCCATCTGTATGTTCATTGTTAGTAAAAGCTTGAAATAATGTGACACCTTCAGCTTCATTACCAAATTGTTGTTTTGCTCTTACTAAACAAGCAGCAAGCACTTCACTATCCTTCATTGCAATAATTGCCTCTCCACCGGCCTTTGGTGTAATAGAAGGATCTACTTGCCATGGTACTAAAGCTGGGAAAATACTTGAGTTTACTGCTTGCAGTGCAGGTATTCTTTTCAATTCAAATTCACTAGCAATTTTTTCATCATAGCTTAATACACCTTCTGCCTCTAAAAAATGCAGCGTATCAATTACTTTATACCCAACCTTCTCATATAGTTTTATAGCTGGTTGATTAATTGACAGAGCCTCTAATGTAGCTATATTTACTTTTTGCTGATTTAACAGGTCAAGAGCCTTTTCAATTAGGATTGTTCCTAGTTTCTTTCCTCTGTATTCTGGAATAATTCCAGTACCACCATTCCAAGCAATCTTCTCACCATTTACTTCCCGAATGCCTTGTAATACAAATCCTATTGGTCTATCCTCATCAAACATAACAACAGACATTGCTACTGATAGATTATCATTTCCAAAACGAGCTATAAAAGAATCCAATGGCATCTTCATCGGAGTAAAATATCCTTCAAACCCACTTGTAAAAAGTTCGTGTGCTTCCTTAAAGGTTAAATGCTCCATTGTCTTAAATGTAATCATTTCATAACACCCCTTGTTAAAAAAGTAGTATACATTTCTTTAGATGACTTCACTATTTCCGAAAAAGGAAATGCTGGTTGCAAAATAGAACCATGAAAAAGAATTCAATCAATCATACCCCCAAAAAAATTTGCAGCATGGGAAGTATTTAATTCTTTATTTAATTCTTTTGAGATCTCTCCACACTCTTGACCATCTTGTAAAATGGTATTTAAAAAATGGTAAAATAGCCCACTATGAATCTCATATTTTTTTCGATTCTCTGCTCTGCTACCAGAAGTCCAATGCTAGTTGATTTCTTACATTGTTTAATTTTGGCTCTTTTAACCACTCATCTGAAGTATACATATCAAAAAGCACATTCACTTTTTCTGTAGTAGAGTAAAGCGTAGAAAATTTATTTTTCAGCTTTTGAATCATCTCATCTTCCTGTTGCTGTAGCGTATGATCGTATACTTCTTCTTTACTTTTAAAATAATGATAAATTGCACCTTTAATTTTACCACATGCTCTTTTAATGACTACATTCATTGAAAATATCCTTTCTATGGCTCTTATTATTATTGGAGGCTGGGTGCAATAATCAGTATAGGTTTAAGTGTGCTTCCCGTAAGGGAGCGACAGTCATTGGTGCACAAGCTTATAAAAATCAACATAAATTTGAACAGAAATCTACGGTAGAGAGTAACTGTTTAATGGGTATCAAGGAGTGCTTACTCAACTTACGGGTGCTTTAGCAGAACAGGGCTTGGTTTTACCCCTTTAGATATGATTGTCTAAAGGGGTGTTTATTATGTTGAAAAGGAAAAGAACATCTGTGGAACATAGAGTTGTTCCACAAATGAGAATGAAGAATAGTGTGCTTTATTTGGGGAAATTGGAATATTTATTGATTATAGAAACTGTAGCTATTGAAAATGGAACAAATAAAAGCTAAATAACAATAATATAATCTCTTTTCTAGATATGCATTTATCAATAATCAAGAATCAAAGAACTTAATACCACTTAGTACAAAAGCATCAGAACTTGGGCTATAACCAACTAACTTTCTTGTTCCTTCAATATCAATTCGTTTAAACCTGTTGTTAGAAACACCATGTAAAATTGAAAATGGAGGTAAGTTCTTTGCCGTCATCGACTTTAAGAGAAGGTCCATAAAATCTTCTGGGCTTAAGTATGCACTCATATCTCTAGCCGTTAGTGGTTTACCATATGGATTATAATCATCATATGCACCTATACGAATAGCAAGACTTTGTAACCCTTCTTCATAAGCAAAATAAGAAGCAACAGCCTCTGCAAAACACTTACTTACCCCGTACATATTTTTGGGTCTCGTGGGGGAATAAGCATGTGGTTGATAATCCAAAGGATAGCCTTCAATTGTTTGAGCACTTGAAGCAACTATTACTTTGGATACATTATTATCACTAGCAGCTCTAAAAATATTATAGGTTCCCTTTATATGATTTTCTAATAAGGAGCCATAAAAATCAGCATTTGGTGAAGGATTACCTGCCAAGTGTATAACTATATCTATACCTTTCGTAAATTCTTGACAAGCAGCTAAATCAGAAACATCTAAATATATGATTTCATGATTTGTATCTTTAAAAGTTTCTAAAGCAGATAAGTTAATATCTGCTAGCCGTAACTGGTAATTCCCTTGCTTATCTAGGAACCTTGTAACATCTTGGCCAATCTTACCTGCAGCACCTGTAACTAAAATTTTTTGCATTTCACTTCATCCTTCCATGAAAAATACATCCCTTATTAAGGGTCATATAATAAAGCATGCACTAATTATAAGTTTGTTATGGCATTAAATAAAACGAAGAAATATAATGGGGACATGAATAAAACTCATAAGGAGGACCATAGTGACTTTAATAAAATATGAAATATTTAACAAAGTGGCAGAACTCAATAGTTTTACAAAAGCTGCAGAAGTGTTAGGTTTCACCCAATCTGCTGTAAGTCATGCAATTAGAAGTTTGGAAAAAGAGTTTTCCTTTCCTTTATTTATTCGCAATCACTCTACTTTTACATTGACCAAAAATGCAGAGGAGCTTTTAATTACCGTTCGGCAAATTTTATACTATAACAACATTCTGAAGCAGGAAGTAGCCGCTATCAATGGGTTCCAAAAAGGAATAGTAAGAGTGGGGGTTTTTTCGAGTATTTCTAAAAACTGGATTCCTGGTATTCTTAAAAAAATGGAGGAAATGTTTCCAAATATTGAAATCGAATTACTGGAAGGAAACTATGCTGAGGTTGAGAACTGGTTACAAAACGGGAGATTAGATTGTGGATTTATTAATAATGATACTTACTTTGAATCATTTGAAAAATCCTTTGAAATCGTACAATTGAAGAGGGATCGACTTTTATGTGTTGTATCTAACCAATCCCAATTATGTAAGGAAAACCAAGTATCAATGCAACAAATAGAAAATGTGCCTTTTATTATGCCAACATATCAGTGTTATGATGATATTCAAAAAATATTTAAGGAGAATAAAGTTAGCCCCAATATTCGATTCGAAAATATGAATGAATACTCGGTGATCTCCATGGTGGAGAATAATCTAGGAATTAGTATATTGCCAGAAATGATTATACCGAAATCAAAAATTTCTTTTACAGCCATTCCACTTAAAAGTGATAGCTATCGAACTATTGGATTAGCTATAAGAAAACCAACCTCACCCGCGACTAAGAAATTTTCTGAGATTACTAAAAGGTGGCTATCATTTGAATCAATTTAAGTTTTCCAAAATCTGGGCTATTTAAATTAAAATGGTTCTTCTTGAACTAACGGAGGCATTAGTTTAAGATCATCGGGTTACTTAGGCATCACTTTTTTCTCGTACAACTAAAAGGGCAGCGTTCCTGTAATGAATAAAATTAATTATGTAAAATCAAMAAAGTTTGTGAAAAAACGTACTTAAACTAACGGGTGCTTTAGTTTAACAAGTTAAGCCAACATTTAGTCGGCTTTTTTGTGGCACATCAGGAAAATAAAGTGCAGCAAATGCTTATAG
>NZ_JBFUIO010000146.1:0-4635 GCF_056401835.1 Paenisporosarcina sp. P4_D4
CTTATCTCTTGACTCTATCGAAATATATTATGATCGGCTATTTCTTTCGCTTTCCGCGGACGAAACGCTAGCCTCCTCGTCTCAGCTGTCTATGACAGCTGACCCTGTGGGGTCTAGCTTGTTTCGTTTTTCCGCAGGAGTCTTCAGAAATAGCCGAACATGTTACTACTAAAATAATATGAAGAGATACGCAAACAGAAGCGAAATCTGTTGGAGTCTGAAAAGCCCACGGGAGTATGCTTTGTTGCTTGTATATTAAAAATCTGCGAAAGGATTTCTAATCAATCTCTCACGAGGGATTTCACATAATGATTAATATAATATCTCGGATTTTAACACTTCATGTGTCTCCGTATCAATCAATATGCGGAATGTGTGACTTTGTGTATCTGTGTCTTTTAGAAGGATTAATTCATAGCAAAGTCTTTGTTGAAGTGTTTCATTTTCCGTATAGGCCAGTCGTTCTTTTTCAATTGTCACCTGTTCAGTGAAATAATCATCCCATTTTATCGGAATTTGTTTTTGGTCAGGCAACGTTTCCTTTTGAATATATTCCATCGTGTTCACACCAAGAATTTCACCATCATCTTTCGCCAATTTCATTTGAATGGCATCAGCATAAATCCGAGCTTTATTTGTTGGATTCAACCTTACAAAAACAACATGCCAGACGAGATGATTTTCACGTGTTTCCACTAGTTCAACATCATCAAATCCAAATGACTTGACAGCTCTCTCAGCTTTTTCTTTGATTTGTTCTGGGGGAATGCGATCTTTTCCAATTGGACGTTCAATTAACAAAGATAGTAAATGTCCACCTTTTTTGGTGTAATCCGTGTAACCAGTTCGAATCCCTTCGTTAAATTGAATATGATAGAAAGGATATGCAGCTCCTTTTTTACTCGACGTGGTCACTAATTTTGCATTTTTAAACTTCGGAAACATTTCTTTCATCGTTTTTTCAACATATTGCTTTGTTACTGGTTTATCCACAATAGACTTTAACTCTTTTTTCTTAAGGTCGTCTGATTCACTTGCAGTTAAAGGGAAGTCACTTTCGGAATAACCTTTTACCGTACTGGATAAAGCTGTCCATTTTTTTGAAGGCTTCTCTGCTTTGACGTCTTTTTGCCACTTTTGGAAAGATTGTTGACTTGCTAGCAATTCCGTTGAGGCATTTTGCCATTCGTAGGAAAACTCATCCAAATTTTTCGCTACATTATTTGTCACTTTTAACCATTGCTCTTCAGGTACTTTATCCTCACTTCTTAGTTTTGCATAATCACCGAGGCGTCCGAGGTAATTCATCCATTCATTTGAAAAATCCCTATCGAGTGGTAGTGAAGCAATGTCGTCTTTTATTTCGGAAGATAGTCTCCAGATATCTTCAAGTGGTTCTGCTTGTGCGGCTTTGTCACTGAAGACGGTTGCACTTTGAATAGATTTTTGCAGCTCACTCATTTTTTCTGAAGCATCCGTCATTCGACTTGTATATTGATTCCGAAGGTTATTTTGCAAATCTTGTTCGTTTTGTTTGGAGTTATATAAAAATACACCCATAACAATCAAGGCAAGAGCTAATATACTTGATAAAATCTTCATGTCTTTCCTCCTCACTCACAGAATATATGTTTTCCTATTGTTTTGATTTGCGGACGAGACCAAATCCAATCACTTGTTGCAGTGTCTGGATTGAAATAATAAAGTGCATTTTCAGTAGGATCCCAACCATTTAATGCATCTAGTACAGCTTCTTTAGCGCGTGCATTTGGAGTCAACCATATTTGACCATCAGCAACTGCGGTAAATGCCCTAGGCTGAAAGATTACCCCACTTACAGTATTTGGAAACTTGGGATCTTCCACACGATTTAAAATTACTGCTGCAACAGCAACTTGCCCCTCGTATGGTTCTCCCCGTGATTCACCATAAACAGCATTGGCCATAAGCTGTAAATCTTGTTCAGAATATTTAGCTGGTAATTGTACCTGCTCAGGTTTTTTAGCTCCTTGATTCGTCCCTTTCTTAACCTGTTGTTCTAAAGGAATGTTGCCGTAGTGAGTAAATTGATTTCCTTTATTTATTTGATCTTTTACATACTTTTTATGATAGGTGGACTCTTTTGCTAGCCTCGATTTGGTTTTTTGCCCTGCCACACCGTCAACTGGCAAGCCAAACTTCTCTTGAAAATTACGTAGTGCCCAGTAAGTACCGTAGCCGAATTTTCCGTCTATCTTATTTTTGTAGAAACCGATATATTGTAATCGTGCTTGCAATTCTAATACATCATCTCCGTAAGCACCCATTTCAATCACTTGATCCGAAAAGGCTTCTGATTGCTGGGGTGCGCTGACCGATAATGTCAGCATACATAAAGTGATAAACCAAATTAACCATTTGTTTTTTCGCATACACATTCTCCTTTTTCTTAGAATGAGGAATCATGCGTTTTTTATACAAAAAAAAACCAATTTATTAAAATTGGTTTCACAAACTTTCACTTATATCTTCTTGTTTATTAAAATGTTGAACCGTTAATAAATGCGCTTTTTTTACTTTTGCTAAACATAACCACCATAAAAACAACATGAACGGAATCATGAAATACATGGAAATCGATTTAATTGATAGTATCCCGTTATAGACCATATGCAAGCACAAAGGTGCCAGCAAAGCGATAAACAAAAGAGGCTTGGAAGATTCACTTAAAGCAAATTTTGCACGTCCCAGATAATATCCCATTACCACTCCAAAAATAGCATGACTTGAAACCGGCAATAACGCTCGCAAAAAAGCGGTATCCAATCCGAAAGTAAATATGTAAAGAATATTTTCAACCGTAGCAAAACCAAGTGATACACTAGCACCGTATAATATCCCGTCATACGGGTCATCAAATTCAACGTGCTGATAAATGGCCATAACCAAAACGAGCCACTTAAAAAACTCCTCTAATAAACTGGTGAATAATACGTTACGTATAAACATTGATTGAAAAATATGTTCAACTTCAAACACATGTTGTATGAAGAGAATAGGAAACGTTAAAATAGCACCATAGATAAATGTATGAAACAATGTACGAGAAGGCTCTGATGAAATTTGGTTACGCAAATAAAAATAACTGAATAACGCAAGCCCTGGAGCGATTGCGACAGATAATAATAGTATCAAGTTGCTCTCGCCTCCCTTTTATTGGTTTAATTATATCATTCTTATGTCAGTTGTTGGATGGATGGAGGTAGTAAGAAATGAAAAAAATAATTGTTATTCATACTGGTGGAACGATTTCCATGCATGTTCAAGATGAATCTGGGGCGGTAGTTCCTGGCGATTCCAATCCGTTAACTGCTGAAATCGATAAATTGAAGGAATATGCCGATATTCATGAAATTGAAGCATTTAATTACCCATCACCACATATGACCCCGACAGAAATGTTAAAACTGAAACAAATTATTGATCTGCAATCGACAGAAAATCATGTAGATGGCTTCGTCATTACACATGGGACAGATACTCTGGAAGAAACAGCTTATTTTCTGGATCTCACTGTAAAAAGCAATATTCCTATTATCTTGACAGGTGCAATGCGTTCTTCAAATGAAATTGGTGCAGATGGCGTTTATAATCTGTTATCAGCAGTACGGGTAGCGATTACTGCAGACGCAATTGGCAAAGGAGTTCTGGTTGTTATGAATGATGAAATCCATACAGCCCAAAACGTAACAAAAACATCAACATATGATTTTGTAAAGATACTTTTATAATCACACAATAGGTCGTTAGTGTTTTTTAAATGAATTCTTTCTTATTTAACTAAAGAAAATTTACAGTTACTTTTACATCATACAGCTCTGTCCGTTCCCAAATTACAGAATCAATGATTTTTTTATAGATTGAATTCATTGTTTTAGAGTCCTTAGTGTAGGATATTTGATTATGGAAATCATCAATTTTCTTAATTCTTTCCTCATTTGAAATTTGAGAAATGCTCTTCAGTTGTATTGTCTTTTGTTTAACTTCAGTCTCAATATTAAAAATTTCAATTTGCCTACTTTTAGTGTTTTCTTTCATCTTTTCAGCAGTATAAATTTCTTCTTCGTATGCTTTTTCAATTCTAGCTATTGCTTTTCTGTGAATAGCAATTTGTTTATACAATTCTTCGATATCCTCCAACAGTTTGCTCTTCTCAAGTTCATTAGAATGATTTGAATCCATACTTATAAGATTATTTTTGATTGCACTTAATGACTTAAAAATCGCATCATTGACTATATCAATATCTCCCCCTTTACATTGATTGCAATTGTTGCATTTTTTGATAAATAACTTGTCCTTCTCTTTTTGTAGTGTCAGTGTTTTTGAGCAACTAAAACATTTAATTAGTCCTGTTAACGCATTAACTCCACTTTTATTATGTCGAGTCTTATTGCTCATCAACCTTAAGATTTCATTATGCTCTTCTAGTGTCTTTATTGCTTGATGACAATTTTCCATTGTAACCCATTCATCTCTACTTTTTTGTTTAAATGGCTTCTTAGTCGTCGATTTAGTTTGTGATGTTCGAACCCCTTCTGATTTGTTATAAATAATGTGACCTAGATAAACTTCGCTTTTTAAGAGATTTCTTAC
>NZ_JBFUIO010000147.1:0-4616 GCF_056401835.1 Paenisporosarcina sp. P4_D4
AACGGAATGAGTAGTCCCACATCCCAGAACGTTTTAGAAAGCTTTCTACTTTCTTATCGTAACTGAACCCAAGATGAGGAACATTGCTGAGTGCTGAGAATATTAAAGCATGTAAACGCAAGCCGACAGTTAAATCCGCATGGCGGATAAAGTTTAAAAATTGATTTGGTGAAAAATCCGAACCAAGCATATACGTTTTGTCTGCGTGTTTCATATGTGACAATACATCATTGGAAGCTGGTACATCATATTTTCCTTCCATTGGAACGAAAACCGGTGTAACGCCACGTTGTTCAATTAACTCATCTAATAAATGAGCCATCTTTTCAATGTAGTCCGGATGCTCAAACCATGGACGTACAGTAACGGCAACGATTTTTTCGTCACCTTTTAAAGGAAGTGAATCATATGCCGAGTTTTCTTCATCTGCTCGGAATGCGAAAACGATATCAGCAGTCACCACTGTTTCAGGTCGCTTAACACCGAGTGAATGCAGATAGTCTTTTGAATATTGGTCACGGACCGTGACGAAGTCAGCCAGGTTAGCAAAGATTTTCATCAAAATCTTACCCCATGTAGAGGTAACAGGGCCGATTCCTTGTGAAAAGAACATTACTTTTGCTCCACAAAGTTTAGCTAAGAACACAATTAGTAAATAATAAGGAAGCGGGCCGAATAAAAACTTCGTTGGGTAAGTGTCTTGAAGCAAGCCGCCACCACCGGAAATCAATAAGTCTGCATCACGCAACGCTCTTACTTTTTCCTTATTTTGATGTCTCCATCCACGATAAACAGATTTCACGCCATGTTCCTTCGCTGTTAATTCAGGCGATAGGGAAAACACCGTGATTTCAGGATTGTTTAATTCAGAACGCAGATTATCTACGATCGCTTTTAGTATCGCTTCGTCTCCTGTGTTACCAAGACCATAGAAGCCGGATAATACAATTTTCAAATGAAGTCCTCCTCATAACAAAAGCTTTCACAACGAAGTGAAAGCGTCTTATGTCCAAATTTTATCACTTGTCACGGATGCTATGCAACTAAACAAAGAATCTGCTATACTATATCAATTGAATGTGAACGAAATGAGGCTGTAAATAGTGAAAGAGACCTACTTAGGCGTGGATGTATCGCCATTAACATATGAAGGAATTATCAGTGAATTACAACAGAAAATGGCTCGTAATGAGCAGTCAACAATTATCGCAGTAAACCCGGAAAAAGTCATTACGGCAAATCGGGATCCACAAGTGAAAACGTTAATTAATGAATCAACTTTCCAGATTCCTGATGGCGTTGGTATCTTATTGGCTTCAAAACTAAAAGGTGGAAAGATTACTTCTCGGGTAACCGGGGTAGACATGATGGGGAAACTTCTGGACTTCGCCGCATCACATGGCCATCCGGTTTATTTTTATGGGGCAAAAGAAGAAGTCGTGACTAAAGCGATTTCAGAGATTCAAAAAGAGAGACCGCTTCTGACCGTTGCTGGATATACAAATGGTTATGAGAAAGATGAGGCAGCTTTGGTACAACGTATTCATGAAAGTGGAGCGAAGATATTATTCGTTGCACTCGGCAGCCCAAAACAGGAACTATGGATAAAGAGGAACCTGGTAAACCTTCCAAACGTTCTTGTTTTTCAAGGGGTCGGTGGGAGTTTTGATGTATTTTCGGGAATGGTCAAAAGAGCACCCGCACTTTTCCGTAAGTTTGGGTTAGAATGGTTATATCGTTTGGCAAGTAACCCATCACGTATCAAACGTCAAATGAACTTGCCGATCTTTTTATGGCGAGTATTAATAGGTAAGAAATAACATTGAAATCGTGTGATTTCTATTCCTATAATTGCGGTACTTGAGTGACCAATACAAAACACACTTATAATAGAAGAAACTAATTTATTTTCATTCAGAAGGAGAATACTTATGAAAAAAACCATTTGCGTAGTTGGACTCGGATATATCGGATTACCGACTGCTGTCATGTTTGCAAATCATGGACACCAAGTTCACGGAGTGGACGTTAACGAAGACACGGTTAAAATGATACAAAAGAAACAATTACATATCGAAGAAAACGGTCTACAGGAGCGTTTGGATAAAGCGATTGATTCTGGTTCACTGACTGTTTCTACAGAACCAATCAAGGCGGATGTCTTTATTATCGCTGTACCTTCACCAATCAAAGCAGACAAAACAGCTGATTTAGAATATGTAAGAATAGCTACTGCATCTACAGTACCTTTCCTTGAAAAAGGTAACTTGGTTATTTTGGAATCAACTGTTCCTCCACGCACGGTAGAAGATGTCATGATGCCTGAATTGATTAAGGCGAACTTAGAAATTGGCATGGAATTGTTAGTGTCCCACTCACCTGAACGCGTGATCCCAGGTCGAGTATTTGAAGAATTGGTTTCCAACGACCGTATTATTGGTGGTGTCAATGTAGAGTCAGCTAAACAAACGACAGCACTTTATCAATCATTCGTAAAAGGTACGATGCATGAAACCGATGCAACGACTGCTGAACTTGTAAAAGTAATGGAAAACACATACCGAGATGTTAATATTGCTTTCGCAAATGAATTGGCAAAAATCGCACAGAATATTGGCGTGAATATTTGGGAGGCAATCAAGCTTGCTAACTTCCATCCACGGGTGAATATTCATATGCCAGGCCCTGGTGTTGGTGGACACTGTATCGCAGTTGATCCTTGGTTCTTGGTGGAACTTGATCCGCAACAAGCGAAGATCATTCACTTGTCACGACAAACAAATGATGGCATGCCATCCTATACAGCTCAATTAACGGCAGATATTTTAAATGCAAAAGGCATTAAGGATCCGAAAATTGCTGTACTCGGATTAGCATTTAAAGGCAACATTGACGATATGCGTGAAAGTCCTTCTGTTGACGTAGTGGAACAACTTCGTGAGCGACAAATGAGTTTGTCAGCATACGATCCACATATTAAACACAACAACTTGCCGGAACAGACGCAAGATCAATTTGTAGCGCTTCAACATGCTTCGGCGATTTTAGTGTTAACTGATCACCAAGCGTTTAGAGACTTGAATCCGGATGAAATCAAATCACATATGACCAACCACATCATTATCGATACGAAAAACTGTATTGATCGTGCGAAATGGGAAGCAGCTGGATTTGATGTATATCTTTTAGGTGATTCCAAGAATTAAGGGAGGCATTGTTGATGAAAAAAGTACGCAAAGCAATTATTCCAGCTGCAGGTTTAGGTACACGTTTCTTACCAGCAACGAAAGCAATGCCAAAAGAGATGCTGCCTATTGTTGATAAACCGACCATTCAATATATCGTAGAAGAGGCAATTGCTTCTGGTATTGAAGATATTATCATCGTTACAGGTAAAGACAAGCGTGCCATCGAAGATCATTTCGATTCCGCGCCACTTCTTGAAAATACATTATATGCAAAAGAGAAATTTGACTTGCTGGAAGAAGTACAACAATCCGGAAAAGTTGAAATTCATTACATTCGCCAAAAAGCACCCCTTGGATTGGGACATGCTGTTTGGACAGCCCGTAAATTTATTGGGGATGAACCTTTTGCGGTTTTACTTGGTGACGATATTGTCCAAGCTGAAACACCTTGCTTGAAACAGTTGATTGAAAACTATGAAGAGACAGCTTCCTCAGTGATTGGTGTAATGGAAGTTCCAGAAACAGAAACTCACCGTTATGGCGTCATCGATCCTTCCGAACAAATAGGTTCACGTTACAAAGTTCGTAAATTCGTAGAAAAGCCGAAGCAAGGTACAGCTCCTTCAAATATGGCGATTATTGGTCGTTATGTGTTTACTCCTGAAATCTTTAAGTATTTAGATGAGATGGAAATAGGAGCGGGTGGCGAAATCCAATTAACGGATGCCATTGAAAAGTTGAACGGTGAACAAGGTGTTTATGGATATGCTTTTGAAGGAAATCGTTATGATGTAGGTGAAAAACTTGGTTTTGTCGAAACCACTTTGGAATTTGCCCTGCAACGTCCAGATTTAAAAGACGATTTAATCGCCTACATGAAAAAGAAAATTGAACAGTATGAATAAGACATCGCGAGCAATCGCGATGTACTTGCGTCTAGAACTAATTGGAAAGGGGGATGAGTGATGAAAATTTTATTGGTAGCCAATATGTATCCATCCTCAAACTTCCCAAGTTACGGTGTCTTTGTACAAAACACCGAAAAGATTTTACAAAATGAAGGCTTTCAAGTTGATAAAGCCGTTTTACAGAAGAAAACATCTAAACTGTCTAAAATATTGGGTTACGCTATTTATTACAGCAAAATCTTATCAAAAGGTTTAACCGGAAACTACGATGCAATTTATGTGCACTATGCTTCTCATAATGCCATGCCTCTATTATGGTTGAAAAAGCTGAAGCCTTCTGTCCGAATTGTGACAAATGTTCATGGTAGCGATGTGGTACCGGAAGTTGCTTCACAGGAAAAATACCAGCCGGCAGTTAAAAAACTGCTTCAACAATCATCACTCATAATTACACCTTCTCATTACTACGAAAAATTAGTGCAACAAAAATATGGTGTCAAAACACCTATACGCGTA
The DNA here is from genome assembly GCF_056401835.1 of Paenisporosarcina sp. P4_D4. Classification (NCBI taxonomy): domain Bacteria; kingdom Bacillati; phylum Bacillota; class Bacilli; order Caryophanales; family Caryophanaceae; genus Paenisporosarcina; species Paenisporosarcina sp. P4_D4. The sequence continues at coordinate 4,613 of NZ_JBFUIO010000147.1, forward strand.
TTTC
>NZ_JBFUIO010000148.1:0-4576 GCF_056401835.1 Paenisporosarcina sp. P4_D4
ATGTAAAAGGACAATATTTTTAATTTGTGGATTGATTGCATTTAAGACATCCTCGATAATATCTATCGTAGCTATTTTAATTTTGACTGGATTATAATAGTTTCCCATTCAGTGAGTTCCCTTCTTTTTTGGTTTTCATTTGCTTACAAATGCAATATTAATCCGTTTTTTGCTGTTTTACAATGGGTTTTACTCTTTAATTACATAACATTTACACTTTTTTCATAAAGAATATATACTTTTAACTTTACAAAATGCTTTTCTATGCATTATTTTGCTTTTTTTTTGATTTGTGCTATTATTTTTATACTTGTTATATAAAAGAATAGGGGGAGTACTTCGTGATGTTACAAGAACAAAGACATCAAATGATTGAATCCTTTTTAAAACAGCAAAAAGCTGCAAAAGCTTCTGAGCTTGCTACTTTATTGGATGTCTCAATCGATACTGTAAGAAGAGATTTAGAGGTTCTTGAGAATAAGGGAAACGTGAAACGTGTTCACGGCGGGGCTGTTTTAATCCAAAATACTGATAATGTAGTAAATAAGCTTTTTAATGAAAGAGAAGTCAAAAATCTAGAAAAAAAACAAGAAGTTGCCTCATTAGCAATTGAATTAATTGAAGAGGGGCAAGCGATTGCTCTAAACGGCGGGACTACGACGATCGAAGTTGCAAAAGCCATTGTTGAAAGGTTTAAGAGGTTAACCATTATTACAAACGATCTTCGTATTTTATCGATTCTTGGAACGAATAGACATTTCAATGTCATCCTCACCGGCGGCTTTTATAATCCAGAGGAATATACTTTATATGGGAAACAATGTGAAGAAATCTTGTCTAATTTCAATATTGATATTGCTTTTATCACGGTGAATGCATTATCGCTTGAACACGGTTTAACGGATTTTAGAATGCATGAAGTAGGCGTTATTCAAACCATTATGTCACGGACAAAATATAAAGTAGTCGTTGCTGATTCATCAAAGTTTGAGACGTCTTCTTACATCAATATTTGTCCACTAAAGGATATTGACCTGCTCGTTACTGATAGTTCATTATCATCTAACATGGTAGAGGAATATAGCAAACAGGGTATTCGTATTCATTCTCCACACTAATTCACAATGTGTTAGAACACTAATTTCATTTTGCAAAAGGAATTGTTATTAGCATCAATATAAAGAGCACAAAAGGTMATATCTAKTATTGATATTTGTTCAACAGTCTGGCCCGCTTGTTGAACACAAGTTAAACAATACTCTTCAACTAACCTTCTGCTTTAGTTGAAGAAGAAAAAAGAGTTGTTTTACAACCATTGTTTTGAGCTAAAGCATCCGTTAGTTTATGTGCAATGCTTCACAATCAAACATATAAAGTTTCATAATCGCCCCCTATATTCTATTAGCATAAACAATCATTGTTAAAGGTATTGTAGTAACCATAATGCAGAATAAAACAATCAAAACTTGTGTAGCTGTTAATACAAATGGTCCAAAGGAACCTGTCAGTAAAATTAATACAACTAAACTGCTGCGTTAGTTGAATAAGAAAAATGCTTCACTCCTTATTGAAGTAAAGCACCCGTTAGTTGAATAAGAAATATGCTATTATGCAGGTCTTCTACACGCATATTTTTCGTTGTAATCATACTTTCGTACATCGTATTTTTGCATTACCCAACCTTCAGTTTCCCAATCTTGTCTTAATGTAACGGTAAAGATATCTTTAAAATTGTGTGGACCAGTGAAAGTAACAAACTCCAGCTTAGCTTCAAACATCCAAGAACCAGGATGTTCCAATTTCTTTATTTCAATAACCCTTTCACAAAACGTCCCTATGGCAAAAGTAGTTCCATAATGGTCTTCAATCGCTTTGCTTAATTGYGGCTGTAATAGATCAATTACGGCATCTTCTAACACATTCTCTCGTGTAGGTTGTGTTATTGGACGATTTGCGTACGTTATTARTGATGTAGTCAWAACWATACCAAMGATWAAAATWATAAWWATTWTTTTCATWTMAWCACCTACTCAACTTAYTTTGTAGGTATTTTATCCRTTGATATCAAATATATTCTTATTGAAGTAAAGCACCCGTTAGTACAATAACTTCCAAATAGTTTCGGCTGAATTAGTTAGTATAGGAAGAAAAATTGTTCATCATCAGAATTATATGGTAAAAACTTTATCTGCTTTACAACATACTCTTTTCCATCCCAATCGTACGCAAGTTTGAGCAAACCAATTAATCCTCCGGAGAAACTATCTTGTGATATATAAACAGGCACTTTTCCAAACAGTTGTCCATTTTCAACAGAGTAGTTTATCCCCTGGAAACTGATGCTAAATGGTTCGCGTGGGTTCCTGTAATTGTATTTGGAGATATCGTTGGTGTACTTCTCGCCGTCTACATGAATCTTCACGATATTGCCCTGTTTCTCTAGTGTCACTATAGAATTAATTGTTGTTTTTGTCTTTTCAATAGACTCGATAAGGGCTTCTTCATACTCTTCTCGCTCTTTGATAAAATTCAAAATATGAATGTCCTTTCGAGGATTCCCCCTACCAGCCTTATCATTATTAAGAACAATGATAATGTCACCATAGGTGTCGCCATTCACATCATTGTAAAATAGATCAGGCGGATACTTTCCGTGATACCAATTAGGGAAGCGATACAACGCTTCTTGTGTACTATCACCAACTTGAATAACAAAGTTCTCATAGTCCATCCAAGTTATTTTATCTGCCATTAAGTAAATCATTTGATGCCTATTTTCTGAAGGGACACTTAGTAAAACTATTCGTTCTCGTTTCTCTTCAGCAATGACTTTCTCAGATTCTTCTGTAACTTTGTTCGACATCAATCCCGTAGAAAATAACATTAATACTAAAACGAATGAAACCAACATAAAGAAAATTTGTTTGGTTTTCATATTTTTAATTACCACCTTATTTTATCAATTAAGGTAGTTTGCCCAGTTCAATAAAGTTATATGTAGTCTACCTAAGCAGCCCAATGTACTTAAACTAAAGCMCCCGTTAGTTKAATAAGAAATCTCTTTCTACTTTTGCAAAATCAGTCCATAATTCATTTTCATTTACCTTGTTTTTTTTCTTTTTTTAATCTTTTTACCATTAACTCTAATGCTTCTTTTAGGTTATCAATAAGATAAATTCTAATACTTTTGCATTAATACCTTCCCATCTTGACCGTGGCATCCCAACATCTATTGTAATATATCGATACTTTTTGCTAAGTCGTAATTTCTCACAACCTTCAAATCCCCAGTACGCCAAGTCACCATCTACACGTAGAATTGGTGCAATTTCATCTATCTCTTCGCAATAAATTTTGTCGCAAAACCTATAGTTTAATTTCCTTAATTCATAAAGGTGAGGTGAAATGGCTTTACCTGCATTTACATCTCCTATGTCAGCTCCAAAGGTTATATAGTATTTAGCGTTATTTTCCATCAGTTCACCTTCATTCTTAAACTTCTTATTACCATAACAGCTTGTTCTCTTATTAAACTAACCTGCCCCTTTAGCTGAATTACAAGCTAATATTCATTAATGGGTTCTGCTACAAACACAAAATCAAAATCTTCCTTTTTCACAAAAAAACTTGAGTTAGTATTTAACCCTGTTTTTACACAGACTAAATCTACTTCAAGAAAGTTGAAACTTACATGTTGGGCATCTTGAATATCAAATCCGCCAGTTAAAAAATGAATTCCATCTCCAAACGATATAAAGATAAGCACCTTTTCAATATTAATTTCCATATCTAACCATTCATCGTTAATTAGAGCTCGATAAATTGTAATCTTAGGAATACATTCTATATGGTTTATTCCCTTGTAGCAGTTCAATGTGAGGTTGTAAGTGTGGGTTTCATTACGTTTTATATTAATGCCATATTTAAAAGTAAAGGTATTATAAACCATTTCATAAAATAGTGGTTCTACTATGTCATCCCACGCATCATATGCAAAAGCGTGAATGGGTATTAAATGTGGATATAAACTAACAATTGCTTTTTGGAAATTTAATAAGATTTCAGTATCAGTAATTTTGCTGAGGGCTTCGTCTATTTCATGGTCGTTTTCTTTAATGGTTCTTTTATCTATCATGTAAATTTGCTCCTCATTCTTGTATATATGCATACTATTCTATCTGTTATATCACTTTTCCTTCTTCCGCTAAACTGCCCCGTTAGTTCAATAAGAAAAAAGGCTTCACTCCTTATTGAAGTAAAGCACCCGTTAGTTAAATTAGAAATTATTTAATGCGATTCCGCCACAAATAACAGATAAGATTAACCAGAATTTATAATTACTTTTTTTCAAAATGTACTCTTCAATACTAAATAATAAAAGGAATACTCCTATAACCATATATATAATTCTGTAATTAGGATTGGTGTAACCAAAATTATAATAAATCACTAATGCTACTAAAATAAATTGTATAAATGCAATCGCTTTAATTCTTCCGTCAATAAATTGTTTTCTCAAAAATGAACGCATTGTGTTATCCCCTCAAGTAAAAACCTTCGATGAGTGTATTATCAT
>NZ_JBFUIO010000149.1:0-4444 GCF_056401835.1 Paenisporosarcina sp. P4_D4
TAATAATGTAGCTAAGTGGCATCACAAAGGATCATTCGATTGTAGCTATGCAAGATGGGCGAGAATATTAAATTGCACACCTAAAACAGCCATAAGCAGAATTAATAAAGCTGTAGAGAATCAAATTATATATAGAAACATCGGAAATTACATCAATGATGAAGAAGTTAGACAAAAAGTACAAGACATCAATTCCTATCGTGTAATTCCATTTGAGCAAGATGAAAAAACCATTCAAACATTGAAGTATGAGGAATCAGTAGCGAATATCAAATTCAGAAAACACATTCCTAAAGATGAGTCATTCGATGTTAGAAACATGTTCAATAAGAAAGACTATAGTGAAGCAATAGCTGAAGCAATTACAATTTTCTCAACTTATGAAGATGAACAGGGGTACAATATCTATCCTAATGAAGATGACTATTTCATTTACATTCAAACTAAAGCATCATTAGAATTCAGAAAGCCAACTAAACAAGAAGAAAAATTCATGCAGATAGCAACAAACAGAATTAAGCAACTGGAAAACAACAGTGGATTTGCTGATCCTTGGAGTATTGCAGAAATACGTTTTATTGAATTAGTTAACCATGCAGAATACGATAAGTTGGTTGAGACAGTAAAAATGAACAAAACACAGATTGTCTTGGATAACCAAAATGAAGATGTTAGCTTAATGTTTTAAGAAGAACAACTAGTCTTATAAATAAACTATAATTTAATAAAAATTATTCTTTACATCCTGTAAGCTTCCTGTATAATCATAGGTAGGCAACAGGATTTCTTATTATAAATAAATTATAATATTTAGTTATTTTATGTTTGACGAATGGATATAATAGATGGTAAGATGTTAATAAGAAAAGCAGAAACAAACGGCATCAGGTGTTTTAGCTGCATTAGATAAAAAGATGTTCACTCTCTTTGTAGGATATCTAATGTAGAGTAAAATATCTGATCAGAACGTACATAGATTAAGTCAGAATAAAAATACTAAATAAGTAAATTATAATACTTAAATCAGAAATGGAGTTGTTCGCATTGGCAGAATACAAAGAGTTATCATTAGTCAAACAGTCATTATTACGCCAGGTTGATTATCTTAAGGATCAAACTCATCTCAATGCAATGGTACGCTTAGAGCATTATTCAGACGATGACAATTATGATTTAGTCGTTTTACTATTCGCCAATGATGGAGCTTTAATTTCTGATGAGGTTACACATACATTCGATACTTGTCAGAAGGAAGAAGCAATCACAATGGGCAAGTCATTGTTACGCACCGTGAAAACGTGGCTACGAAATATGGATATTACAGTCACTAATAATCTGATTGAGGAGGAATTTTGATATGAAATTATTCGCCAAACTTGATTATTACTTTTTATCAGATGATCCAGAAGAAATTACAATGTCAGACAGATTCACATTTTACGGTACATACGGATTAGTATTCATCATGTGTCTGTATGTTGCAGCTAACATTTACTAATCACATGAATAAATTATAAGTATTAATCATAAAGTGTAACCATTCATTTCAATCCTCATATAATGTCATAAAGAATTTCATTATAGCAATCAAATGAGGAGATGAATAAATGAATTGGAAACACAGAATTAAAGTCATTTATAAAATGTATGGGAAACAGTTAATCAGAATTGTACTGTTAGGGGTAGCCCTCTTATCAGTCACAATCACATATTTATCTGATCCAGCGAGTGCATATTCAATGTGGGATATATCAGCAGCATTCGGAAATGTCTCTCACATACATCCACACGGTCATACAGGAGTAGATTTTGTGATTCCTGAAGGCACACCATTGAAGTCTGTAGTCGATGGAACAGTAGAAAGGGTACGTGATACAGGAGAAGTTGGATATGGCAAATCAGTACAAATTAGAACAGCAGATGGTCGATTAGTCATTTATGGTCATTTAAGCGATTGGAATGTGTCAGCAGGTGATAAAGTTAGAGTGGGAGATATCATAGCTGAAAGTGGTAATACTGGACGATCGACAGGCGCACATTTACATTTTGAAGTGCGACAAGGTGGGAAGAGTATTAATCCAATGCCGACTGTTATGGATGGAAGGGTTAATAAGCTGATTGAAGGTAGCGTGAATGTGGTTAGGGATAATAGTGGGAATAATATTGTTAGGGATAATTTGATTAAAACTAAAAGATAATAAATTATAATTAAAATGTTTGACAACGTAGTTAACGGTGGTATAATAAAGTTAAGAAAGCATACAATAAATTATAAGAAGAAAAGGGAGCGATACAAAATGAAAAGAATCATTAAAGACTCAAGAGAAGTGTTTGTTCATCGAAATGAAAAAGGAGATTATATTTATGGAACTTGGACAAAAAGCTCTGATCCGCTGGCAAGCATTAAGGATATTAAAAATCACGATGAAATTTGGGATAGCCCTCTATTTGTGAAAGAAGGAAAATTCATCTACAGTAATGGCGAGTATGTGAAAATTACCCAATAAAGATCTTACTTTATTTGTTAATATGATACGATCAGAATAAAAATTAAGGAGTGAATCACATGATTAAATCAGAATTTAATAAAGATGGAATAATTTACTGTAGAGGTGAAGAAGCGTATAAATACAGAGCTGGTGACAAGGTGATGATTGTGAAAGAATTAAATGAAAAGTTGGTTGAGGTAGTGGTTTTGGAAGGTGAAGGCGAAGGAATTACGATGCAAACTGATAAGTCATTGTTAAAACTTTAGGCAAAGATCACACATACTAAAGAAGGAGCTGAAATGGATATGACAAATACTGATCTAGTAGCAGACTTCATATCTAATGGTAATAAATACTGTGATGATTGCATGTCAGAAACTCTCAATATTAAACCAGACAGCAGGTAAATATTATTGTTAGAAAACTTGATAAGGAAAGTGGCTTTAAAAGAGAAACGCATCAATGTGAAAGTTGTTCTAAAGATAAAATTGTTACATTTAAAATCGGTTAAAATAGAACATGGAAAATTCAGATGCATCTTGTAATATTTTGTAATACAATAAGAGTGTCAAAAAAGCATAGGGGGAATGATAAATTCCATTCAAAGAGAGATTTTCCGATTACAAAAGAGGTGAGTTATGTATAGTAGCCCAAGAAGAAGAGAAACCAGTATAGACAATGGATTAATCTATCCATTTATTTACAAAGTTATAAAAGTGCTTTACTACCTAAATGTTGTGGAGCTAATAAAAAAGATAACTGAATTCATAACAGTCAAATACTATAAGAACAGATCTGAAGTAACACAAAAAGTAAAAATAAGAAGAAATCGCAATATTGCAATTGACTTGTTTATATTATTAAAATTTCTATTCATAGTCATTATTATTTACATAGACACTTCATCAATTGTAGTGCAAATAGCAGTTTGGTATTTGCTGATTTCAAATGTATTTACTTATTTCTACTATCATCTTTGGTGCGATGACGTAATACTAGAAAGATTTCAAACTATCCATAGGGCAAGAAGGAGATTTGTTAGCTTTATTATATCATTTATATTTATGATGCTTTGTTATAGCTATTTTTACTTAATAATGACACCTGAGCATTTCTCTTTGATTAACAAAGAAAGTAGTAGAATAGCAGCTTCAATTATAAGCGCAATTGGAAATGCTTTCAATATGGATATGGGCTACTTAAAAAAAGAATCGGATATTTCCAAGATTGTTGCATTATCACAAACAATAAATGTGTTTTTATTTTTAACATTACTACTTACCAGCTCACTACCAAAAGCAAAACAAGAATAGGAGTTGAAAAAATATGGCTTATAGAAATAAAGTATATGTATGTGTTGAGTATGATAGCGACAAAAATTATTATAACACATTAAAAATGTGGGATAAAAACGATAAATTTGATTTCAATTTCTTTAATGCACATGAACTTAATATAATAATGCACTTTAGTGGAGAAGATGCTATAAAAAGAAAACTTAGAGAAAGATTAAATAATACAAAATTAATGGTTGTTTTAATAGGCGAAAGGACTAAAAATCATCATAGTTCGTTGGCTGGGAAATCGAACAGGCTCTAAAATTAGATATACCAATTATTGCTGTAAATATAAACAAGAAAAACAGAATTGATGATAATTTATGTCCGACACCTTTGAAAGGAAAAAAGGTAGTGCATATACCTTTTAATGAAAAAGCGATTACTCATGCAATGAACTATTGGGCAAACTACTACCATTCACAGGCTAAAAAAGAAGATAAGTTTGACTATTTCTATCATCAATTTGATTAAGATTAGATTGATTCGATATAGCAGAAAGGAGGAGATGATGAAACATATTGACAGTAAGCAGCAAGAAGTGAAATAAAATAAAATAAAATGTTGAATTTATTTGATAAAGGAGAATGTTAAATGAAGATTTCAATTACATTAGAA
>NZ_JBFUIO010000150.1:0-4433 GCF_056401835.1 Paenisporosarcina sp. P4_D4
CAATATGCTCCTAGCGATTCTGTACGAGTGATTGTGGAAATGACAGGAGAACCTGTACACACTGCCAAGGGAAATGAATCTGAAAAGAAGAAATTAAAGCAAGCTCAAAAATCATTAATCCAAGAGATGAAAGAAATGAAAAAGTGGAATGTGAAAGAGCGACATCACTTTGTAACAGGTATTAATGGCTTCAGTATGGATACAGAGTTCAAAAATATCAAAGAAATCAAAAAACTATCTGGAGTGGCTAGTGTACAGATTGCAGAGACTTATCAACAAACGATGAGCAGTAGTAAATCCATGGTACAAGCGAAAAAAGTATGGGAAGAGTTAGGTTACCATGGTGAGGGGATGGTGGTTGCTGTTGTCGATACCGGAGTGGACTATCGCCATCAAGATCTTACTATGTCTGACAGAGGAAAAGCGAAAGCCAAGTGGAACTCTACTAATATTCAAGAAAAATTAGCTCAAACAGCTGTAGAAGATCGCTGGTATTCAGATAAAGTACCAGCTGGTTACGATTGGGCTGACCGAGATCAAGATGTTCTTCCATATGCTACATCACATGGAATGCATGTAGCTGGAACGATTGGGGCCAATGGAACCGATGAAATCGACGGGGTAAAAGGGATTGCACCTGATGTACAGATCCTAGCAGAAAAAGTTTTTTCCGATTATTATGGAGGGGCATTTGCAGATGATATCATAGCCGGAATCAATCACGCGGTAGAAATGGATGCCGATGTCATCAACATGAGCTTAGGAACTGACGGTGCTTTTGTGGATGAAGAAGATCCTATACAAAAAGCAGTTCGTACTGCTACAGAGAATGGAGTATTAGTGGTTGCAGCTGGTGGAAACGCATACTACAGTACTAGAAGTGGATCAACCGCATATTCTCATGCACCATATGCTCAGAATCCTGATATTGGAGTAGTAGGAGCACCTGGTTCAAGTCCATTTGCTTTACAAGTAGCTTCTTATGAAAATGATAAAGTCCATATGGACACACTTACTTTTCCAGATGGGAAACCACTTATTTACAAACGCCATGCAGGTTATGTTCAAATGGCAAATGTCTTTGCTCCAGGTGAAGATATTGAGTTAGTTTATGTAGGTTATGGTAGTACCCAGGATTTCGCTGGAAAAGATGTAAAGGACAAAATCGTGGTTGCAGAACAACAATGGGCGGGTAGTGAACAATTCATACAATCTCTTACTCAAAAGAATGGAGCAAAAGGAGTAATAATGGTACCTTTAGCTACACTAGGAAATTATGCCAAATTACTTTTTTCTCCTTATGGCAACATTCCAGGAGTTAGTACTGGGATTGCTGAAGGAAAGGACTTAATTCAACGTTTGAAAAATGGTGAAAAGATTAATGTTAAAGTGGGTAAGGGAACCTTAATCGATAATAATACCAAGGGGACTATGTCTGGTTTCTCATCATATGGAGCACCGCATACCCTTGATTTTAAGCCTGAAATCACCGCACCTGGTGGTAAGATTTATTCTACTGTTATGGATAACAAATATGAAATATATAGCGGAACTTCGATGGCTTCGCCACATGTAGCGGGTGCGGGAGCCATAGTGTTACAGTCGCTTTATGAAAAAGGCGTGACGAGAGGTTCAGATGCTATTTATCGGGCGAAAACAGCTTTGATGAATACAGCTCAAATCTTAATTGACCCTACAACAGAAAGTAACATTCCATATTCTCCACGTAAACAAGGTTCAGGGATGATGCAGATTGCTAATGCACTAAAAACACCTGTATTAGTCAAAGATAAGTTTGCTAATCCAGAAAATGCAGCTGCTGTGGAGTTAAAAGAGATTAAGCAAGATAAAGTAAAATTTATGCTGGAGGTAGAGGCGTTAGCGGGTAAATCTACCCCAGAAGAGATTACTTATGATGTCTATCTAGACCTTTTAACAGATGATACCGAGCAGAAAGACCTAGATTTAAATCGCGATGGGAAAATTGAAAAGACGATGGAAGTGCTAAAGCTAACAAGTAAGCGTATCGAAGGAGCAGCAGCGAAGATCAACGGAAAAGATTTTAGCCATACAACACCTGCCACCTTTACCGTAAAAAAAGGTCATCTTCAAGATTTAAAAGTGGATATTAAACTTCCAGATGGATTGAAGAAAAATATATTTGTTGAGGGATTTGTTCGCTTTGTTCCGAAAAATGGAGATCAAGCTTCGATTCCGTCTTTAACCATTCCGTATATGGGCTTTTATGGTGACTGGGATCAACCTCAGAACTTAGATGCACCGATGTGGGACAAAAATGCATTTTTACAAGAAACAGCTCTATTTCCTTACTATGGTCAGAAAAACTGGCTTGGTAAACCAGCTGTAGCAATTGGTTATGATAAAGCGGACAAAACATTCGCAGAAGAAAGAATGTCCATCTCTCCACATGCTGCGAACCAGGGTCTTTATTCACAGTTTACCACCTTGCGGAATGTAAAAAAGGTGGACATGTACGTTGAAGATGCAACAGGTAATCGAGTTCGTTATCTTGGAGATTACAGTGATTTTACTGGAACTGGAGAACCATGGAAATTCAGAAAAAATATAATGTCAAATAGCGAGTTCACTTGGGGTGGGTATATCTGGAATTTGAAATCAGATGATGGAAAATATGTTCCAGACGGAAAGTATCAATTTATTATGGAGAGCACATTAGATTATGAAGGAGCACGTCCACAAAAGACTAAGCTTCCGATTAATATAGATTCTATTGCACCAAAAGTAGAAAATATTCAAGTCAACAAAACACCAGAAAATAAGTATTTGATTACTTGGGACATGATGGATAATGCAGGGGGAAGTGGCTTAACAAAATCGATGGTTTATGTCAATGGCAAAGCTAAATATATTACTGCAACACAAACGTCCTTGCTAGTAGATACTGAACCGAAAAGTGTAATCGTAGTCCCATTTGACTGGGCAGGTAATGTCACTTATGAAATATACGGAGATCGCTCGTATATAGATCAGTGGTTATTCCTTTCAGCGTGGGATGTATGGGGTAGACCAATAACGCAACAGGAGCCAGGTCATATTTTGGGAATTACCCTGAAAAAAATGAACTGGACCATTACAATCGAAGATCCTACAGGAAAAGTGGTCGATACTTATAAATTTGCTAATACAGAGACTGCTTATATAAAAGAATGGAAACCATCAACTGATCTACCTAGTGGGCAATATAAAGTGGTCGCTGAGATGGAAGAAATTGAAACGGGTCTAAAGATCTCAACAACTCCACGTTATATGACGGTGGTGCAACCTTAAAAAACGAAACCATAAGATAAAACCTCAATCCTTTATGATGTTTAGAAGGGTTGAGGTTTTATCATGTACGAATCCTGGAAGTTTCATATAAAAAAGAGCCCCACTTTATCCTTTAAAAACTCAACTAATAAATAGCTTTAAATCTGCTATCAATAGTAGTAAGTAATTAAAATAAATACTCCTGTTAAATGAGTTGTCGAACGTAGTGAAGACAAAGGGCTTTGCCCTAATCCCTCTAATTGTCTTTAATGGCTGCTAGAGGGCTTTTTTTATTTGTCTAAATCCCCTAGCTTATAAACGGTCACTGGGGAAGATTTACCGTCAGAACCACGCCATTATTTAACCACTCAGATGAAGAAAAATAATTCTTGAATTACAGAAATCGACTTGAGCAATTGATTGTAATTACTTTACTGTTCAATTTTCCATCTAAGACAATTCACCAAGTTACTGGCATGAACATAAACTGAATAAAATATTAAGGATGTGTCTAATGGAAACTTTCAACACTCTTTGTCAACAGTTCGGCCAAATTCTTAACGGAAAACCAGATATCGAAAATGGTATTTGCTCCGTAGAAATTAATCGTGATATTCCAGTCACAATTCAAGGACGTCCAGTTCGAGGAAACATTGAGACTGAAATCATGTTTGAAGATTTAGATCAATACGGGTACGCTCTTAATCGCGGAGTAACAGTTATTCTTGAAAAAGAAGTCCCTTATTTTGTTAACACACTTGTGAAAAATGGAATAATTATCAGTGCATTGCATAACAATTGGCTTTATACGAAACCCAACATCCTTTATATTAATTTTCAATCTGTAGAACCACCATTAACTTTTGCTCATAAAGTTGCAGAAGCGCTAAGGACTCTAAGGGTAAGTAGATAAAATACTTTAATTAACGCACCACGGTCTCCTGTGTTTTTACTTTGTATAATAGGTCTTCAATGACAAACAACCCTGTTTTTCTTATTAAACGATTATCGACTTAGGGGATGAGTAAATGCTGGGAGAAAAAGTAATACAAACGATTACATCTGGACATGTTGGTCAAGAAGCAGATAAGTGAACTTTCTATTTTCAAACTCTATTCCATTAAAGAATATCTTAAGACTGAGTC
>NZ_JBFUIO010000151.1:0-4261 GCF_056401835.1 Paenisporosarcina sp. P4_D4
TCTTCAAAGTCATTCACAAAAAATGTGAATTCACTTTGAGGTTCATCTGAATCAGTAAAAAGTCCACCATATTCATCATAAGATTGTTCGTCTGATGAACTTTCAGACATATTAGAAAAGTATTGACCCTTTTCATCCATTTCAAATGGAGAGTCTACTTTCTTCCCATCACGATTAATTTGTGCCCGAGTTACTGTTACTTCAAGTCCTTTATCCATTGCATGAACTTGAATCCACAATGGACCTTCGACTTCAAAGTCTGATTCATCATTAATTTCATCCATCATTTCCCAAAAGAGTTCTTCGCTTTTATCTCGATTAAACCAAATTTCGTCTCGGCTGAAGCCTCTTTTTTCAATGTCGATGTATGAAATGTAGAATTTGACTGTATTTTCATTAATGCGTTCGATATCCATTTTACACATCTCCCTTCGATCGCTTTAAAGGGATTCCCCTTTTTTCAGCAACACTTCAAGCCGCTTACCGATACAGTGTCTGTTTCTATTGTATGACGGTCCAGAGAAAATGAAAAGGATATGCTCCTACTCTGGAAAATACAATTTATTAGCATTGTAGTAGAGCGAGAAGAGATTGGCAAGCTGAAAAATGCAAAATGACTGACGTTTTCTTCTCAATTAAAATTAAAAGAAGAATCAATCAGTCATTTTTCATCCGAATTTAGTTAACCATGCGTTGTGCTTCAAGCAATTGATAAGCCCGAACTTTACGAGGTAAAAAACGACGAATTTCATCTTCGTTATAACCTACTTGTAGACGCTTTTCATCTAGAATAATTGGACGACGTAACAGTCCAGGATGTTCTTGAATTAATTCGTACAAACGTTGAAGTGGTAAGCTTTCAACATCAACATTTAATTTTTGGAATATTTTAGAACGAGTGGAAATGATCTCATCAGTACCATCTTCCGTCATTCGAAGAATTTCTTTAATTTCGCTAATACTTAGCGGTTCCGAAAAGATGTTACGCTCAGTATATGGAATGTCATGCTCTTCTAACCATGCTTTCGCTTTTCGACATGATGTACAGCTAGGAGAAGTAAACAATGTAACCATCATAGGAACACTTCCTTTCAAATGTGTAAACAAGTTCAAGTAAATTGTAACAACTTTTAATTTAGAATTACTTTAATATAGGTTAACAAAATTTATTATACACCATTTTCAAGATTTTTAATATAGAATATGAAGAAAAAGTCAAGTAATTTAATGTGGCGTCACATTTTAGCAATAATATGTAGGAAGCACGCACTTTAACTCAATTTCTATGCTATACATTTAAAATATACCCGCATCTAACCTGTTTTAAACAATAATATTTGTTTGGATTTTCAATTCTCAATTAGAGAATGAAAATGACAAAATGTTTTTTCTCTTCATTAAATAATACGTTTAAAACACCCAAAAGGTTTCATATTTAGAAAAAAAAAAAAAATTCTCTTCCATTCGAAAGAGAATTTTTTCTGTGCTATGGTGTGTAATCCACACCTGGCGAATAACGATTGCCCGCATTCCATAATAAGTATTCTTTTATACCAGCTTCACTTAACGCACGTATTTGCGCTTCCACTTCTGCAGCACCGTATTTCTTGTAATTCCCTGCTCCTAAGTAGGAAGCTGTGAAATCCTGTAACCATGGACGTGAAATTGGCGGACTTTCAAGTTTGCCCAGTGTGGCATTTTCAGCTTTTGCATATTCTTGGACAAGTCGATACGGTTCTAAATCTGGCTTATCGATGCCAAAATAAGACGTCCAGTGACTTGGGTAGATCATTGACGAAATCACATCAACATTTTCGGAAATCTTTCCGAAATTTTGTCCGATTCCAGGTGCTTCAGGTAAGGTTGCGGCATACCCGAAGATATCCACAGATACTTTTACATCATAAGGTTTTAATTTCTCACGTGCATACGCTACAAAATCGGTCACTGCATGAACACGTAGTTGTACATCGTCATCTTTAGAAGTTGCATAGTCACCTTTTCCATATTTAAGTGAATCAGAACGCGTTTCAAATCCTTCAGGGAAACGTACATAATCAAATTGGACTTCCTGGAAGCCCATTTTTGCAGCTTCTATTGCAATGGCAACGTTATGATCCCATACTTCTTTCATGAAAGGGTTTACAAATGATTCTCCGCGACCGTTTTTCCAGACTGTTGAACCTTCCACAAAGGAAAGCTCTGGTTTGGCATTAGCAAGGTTGGAATCTTTGAAAACCACTACACGTGCGATTGGGTATACTTGTTTTTCCTCTAAAACTTTTAACATCGCTTTTGGATCTTTAATATATGGGTTCCCGATATTTAAAGGTTTTAATGGTGAGTCGTCGGCTGGAACATATGTTAAATCGCCAAAATCATCTTTAATATCAATGACCATGGCATTTAATTCAGTGGAATCCATTAACTTCAATAACTCTTTAAAGCGTGCTCCTCCTGCTGAATGACCAGTTACATAGACACCACGGATGGCATCAGGATAAGTGAAATTCATACCCGAATCAAATCGAAACAATGCGGAAGCAGTAATCATTTCTTCTTCAACCGTAGTAAAGCCATATGTACGTTCAGTAAAGTCCTTGACGATTACTTCTTTCGCAGCATAGCTTGAAGTAGGCATTAATAATGCTGCAACTAAAGCACTTGTTCCTATGTATTTTCTTACTGTCATAATTTGTACTTCCTTTCTATTCTCTACCATTTTAGCAAGTATACATATGCATTTAAAGATTAATTTGTCATATAAAAAAAGAAAGCCTATGTTAACTTTCTCGGTTGTTTTTAAAAAAAGAAGCGTATTCGATATTTTGAGTCGAATACACTTMTTGTTCTTTCGTATGGAGAATAATACTTACATTAAACTCCCTAATGCAATATAAAACTTTGGATAGATACGAATAGCGAAAATGCAAATACGACTATCAATAACCAACCTGTCAGCTTTTTATTTTGTTGGAATTCTTGTATTCCCGTCACCAACATTGATAAACCTAAAAATAAAATCAAATATGCTTGAAATTCAAAATTTCTTGTAATTAATCCATAACCAGCTAATGCTAATGTAATAATTGAAAATAGAATCCGTAAAATCATTAACAAAGTTTATCTACCTCCTAAAACTAAACTCGCCTATTTTCTTAACTAAGGCAATTTTTTTCTTTCATTATATAATATAATTCTACAAATATTCCCAAAAATTTTGTTATGCTGTCCTTTTTCTTAATGGAATCGTTGCGTTCGTTTCGTTTATTGGGTATAACATTTGTTCTATACAGTCGAATATCAACAATATAATTAAACAGAGCCAAAAAAAGGAATCTGTGCCATTTCCGCAGCCGAACTAACAAGCCTCCTCGGGCCARCASGATGTTGGTCACGAAGGTGTTTCCACAAAATTGCATTTTGCGACGAGTAACCGCAGGAGCAGCCTTTTCGAAGAATGAGACCCACAAGTATGTGGTTTTCATATTCGTTTGCTCATGCGGAACATACGGCTAGCGCAAATGTACGATAAACAACCATATTTATTAACAGAGCCAAAAGAAAWAGCCATTCCTTATAAAGGAATGGCACATTTCATTTTTCCCATGTATCAAAGTTCATTATACACGAGCTGCAGAAGTTAACTTTAATGATTCAAATTCACGTTCTGAACAGAATACAAAATGTCCAGGTGTTACTTCACGCATCGCAATTTCTTCCCCATCTTGATAATTATGAGATGTAGGATCATACGATTTACGTACGCGTGTACGCTCATAGTTAGGATCTGGAAGTGGAATTGCAGATAACAAAGATTGTGTATAAGGATGTAATGGGTTATTGTACAACTCTTCGGCAGGAGCCAATTCAACCAATTTCCCGAAATACATCACACCGATACGATCGGAAATGTATTTTACCATCGACAAGTCATGTGCGATAAATAAATAAGTCAATCCTTTTTCTTCTTGTAGTTCTTTTAATAAGTTAACTACTTGTGCTTGAATCGATACGTCCAACGCAGAAATTGGCTCATCAGCGATGATGAATTCAGGATCTACTGCAAGAGCGCGAGCGATACCAAGACGTTGGCGTTGTCCACCCGAGAATTCATGTGGATAGCGGTTTGCATGTTCTTTATTAAGACCAACAGTCTCTAAAAGTTCATGGACACGATCTTTACGCTCTTTTGAATTTTTTGTTAAGCCATGAATATCTAAACCTTCTGCAATAATATCCAATACTTTCATACGTGGAT
>NZ_JBFUIO010000152.1:0-4196 GCF_056401835.1 Paenisporosarcina sp. P4_D4
AGATGCTACATCCGAACTTTCAAGAAGAGAAATACTTTMTTTGGAGTTGGAATTAGCAAAGGTGAGTTGAGGTAGAAAGGTAGGGAGCAACAATAATGCACATAAAATAAAACTAAATGCGATGCGGTAATGTCTGTTCCTTTTTATCAATTTGATTTCCCCCCTAAAATTTGCTTACATTTTAGAATCATCTTCCACCTTTCACCTAAAGGGTAAGTGAAAGATGATTCTATTATCTTCATTCAATCTATCAATCTATGATTTAGTTAGGTCTTACGTTGACATACACTTTACCAGTGGCTGTTTGACGAGATTCGTTTCCATAATCATCTCTCATCACCACTTCGATTACAGCACCGTTGATCGTGTCTTTTGGTGCCGTCCAGGTACCAACATAGTGACCTTTTCCTTGTTCTGTTAATGGTATTTCAACAGAAGTGGCGGTGGCGGTTGCATAGGCTGAAGGTACGTTGATCGAGAAGAAACCACTAATTCCTGGTTCACTATCTAGTTCGATGGTCAACGTCTTACCCCTTTTTATCACCACATTTTGAGCTGGTTTTAAGTTTTCGACCGCAGGTGCATTAAACTTGGCGTAAACAGTGACTTCATTGCTAGTTTCGTTTCCAGCACGGTCCTTTGCAGTGACAGTAAATTTATTTTCTCCATTATTGAGTAGTACGCGTAGGGAGTAGGAGCCATCTTCTGTGACATTCGCTTTTTGACCATTTGCGGTGACTTCTGCTAGATATGGATCGGTTGCTTTTCCTTCGATCGTAACCGCTTTCTGATTCGTCTTGAAGCCTTTAGTAGGCTTGGTGATGGTTAGTACTGGTTTTGCTTGGTCAAGGATGATCTTCACTGGCTCGGATGGATCCGTACTACCTCCAGCAGTAGAAGAAGTAGCTGTCAGCATGTTTTCACCATTTTGAAGGGTAACATCTACAGAGAAGGTGCCATCCTCTCTGGCTGGTATAGTAGCCACTTCTTCGCCGTTATTGAACAGATGAACTTGGGTAGTATGGGAAGCTTTCCCTTCTACCCTGACATTAGATTGATTGGTGTAAACTGCATCTTTAGGCGTTGTGATCACTGGAGTCATCGCATTAAAATCTACACGCGCCCGAATCATAATGTTTCCGTAATTTTCAGGGGATGGGGACCAAACTCCGCTCTCCAGTTGCCAGCTATGTCCTGCGTTTGGACTGCTTGTATCAGCAGCGATTGCTGGTGTATTCGGGTAGTCCTTTGATTGGATATAGACCATATAGAAGTCGCTGTTTACCGCTACTCCTACGCCTGTCAGATTGACAACTGTCCATTGTCCATTTCGAAGAGCAGTCGCATTCAATGGACCGGCTAATTTTTTACCAGGAGCACCATCCGGTCCACTAGCATCATAGATGGCAACCTGAAAGGCTGTTCCACCTGGATACGGCCAACTTTCATCCCAGAAATTGAAGAGACCAGCGGTGACTAAGGCGCTATTTTTGCCTTCAGGTAGAGACATTTTTACAGCCCAACTATTTCCAGCAGTATTCCAAGCGCGAGCGTCTTCTGGTAACCCATCATCATAGCCCATCTCACCTGAATAGCCGATAAATGGTTGTAATGGAACATTTTGTTCGATATTTCCGTTTGCTGGGATGGTGATCGTGATAACTTGGCCGTAATAGAAAGGCGCGGTTACTTGTAAGGTATAAGTTCCTTCATAGGCAGTGATGGAGAAGCGTCCGTTTTCATCTGTTTGTACAGGTTGAATGAGCGCGTCTTCGATCAGAGAAAGTGTTGCGTTAGCTAGCGGCTGACCTGTTTGCTTGTTTGTGACCGTTCCGCTAACCGTTCCTTGCGGGATCGGGTTTAAGGTAAAGTTGGCTTCTACTGTACCATCGGTTTGAATATTCACTCGTTGATCTGCAGAGTAATATCCATATGTTTCAGCACGTAAGGTGAACTCACCAGCAGGATGAGTCATACCATAGCTACCATCCGCTGGGTTGGTGGTAACAGAACGTCCTGATTCGAGCACGCTCACTGTAGCTCCAAGTGGCAGGGACATGGGTTGGACTGCAGTCGGCGTGATCGTGGCGGTGGGTGCCATCACGTTTTGTATTTTGGTTGGTTGGATGGTATCCGAGTTGACTGCTTTTTKATTGGTTTGTGGCTCATATTCCAGTTGTCTAGCTAGCAGTTTTTGTTGTTGTACATCTTCTAGTTCTACATTGGCTGTGGCAAGTGGTGTATTGCTTAAGGCAACCTCATCGATATACCAACCTGCTCCCGTGTTAGTATAGTTTGTGGTTACGTTAAAGACGATATAGATTTCTTGACCTGCATAGGCGGATAGATCGATTTGTCGCTCCGTCCATGTCATAGAGTTACCAGTGAAGCTCGACAGCTGTTGCCAGTTTTGTTTGTCTGTCGACACAAGCACATGACCATAATCGTAGCCGCTATCAATTTGATACCAGTCTTTAAACTGCAGATAGGTGTTACCTTCAGTCAGGACGATTGGAGGCATCATCAAGCTCATATTGGCAAAGTTGTTATAGTTACCATCTAAATTGGTTCCGTACACTTTTTCACCAGAAGCGGCCTTTCCTGGTCCAGCGGCAGGTACTCCCCACTCCCAGCTGTTGTTGGTACCATAGGAGATCCAACCATTTGGTTGAGATTCAAAATCTTGATAGTAACCGGTGCTGATTCTAGGTTTGACTGGTACTGTGTAATCGTCAGAAGTAACCACGTTTTTCCCATAGTCCATGATGCGCCAATGATAGGTAAGGGTTGGGACCTGTACGTCATCAGCCGGAATCACGGCTTGGTACGTTCCGCTCTTATAGTCACCTGCTGTACGAGTTGCCGCTACAGTTTGCCATTCGGCAGATTCGCTTGCACGATATTGTAGCTCTACACTGCTTACACTGACATTGTCTTGTACTTGAACAGTAAGTGGTAATATCATATCCGTAAATGTTTCAGTTGGAGCGGTATGCTGATAAGTTGGCTTCTCAGTATCTTGACCTTCATGAAACACTTGTCCCTGAACTCGGCCTCGTCCGTTGACAATGGAGGAGACAGCGTCATAGGCGTTCACTAGACCATGACCATAACCATTGTTTGGTGAAGTTGGGTAGGTGGAGTCAGTTAATGGGATTGCCGTATCCAGTAAAATTTGTTCCATTTCTTCAACGGTAAGAGAGGAATTCGCCTGCTTCATCAAAGCAACAACCCCAGCAACGGCTGGTGCAGCCATCGAAGTTCCTTGCATGCCTGCATATTTATCACCTGGTACGGTAGAGCGGATGGCCACACCTGGAGCGGAAATGTCTGGCTTCCCTTCTCCAAATGGCGAAGGACCACGTGAGGAGAAACCAGCAATCCGATTCCCACTATCCGTTGCACCAACAGCGAACGATTCCGGATAGTTGGCTGGGATGGAGATGCTTCCTCCAGTCGGACCGGTATTTCCTGCAGAGAAATTAGGGAAAATTTCAGCTGCACGCCAGTTTTGAACCATCGGGCGATACCATTCATCTGTGCCTGCTCCACCGCCCCAAGAGTTGTTCACTACGTCAGGTGCTTTTTCTGGATGTGGGTTACCCTCAGCATCTTTTGGAGCTAGAATCCATTCTCCAGCTTCCAGTAAATCGACTTGGGTTCCACCAGACTTGGAAAAGGCTTTTACAGCGATCCATTTTGCACCTGGGGCGACACCGATTTGGTTCGTGCCATTAGGCTCAGAACCTACCATCGTACCCACGGTGTGAGTTCCGTGACCGATATCATCATAAGGTGCATCGTTTCCATCAACAGCGTCAAACCAGTTGTAAGTGTTATCAGGTTGATCTGGATTGGCTGGGTTGTAACCCCGATACTTTTCTTTTAAAGCAGGGTGATTCCACTGGACTCCTGTATCGATACTAGCGACTACAGTTCCCGTACCATCAAAGCCCATATTCCAGGCTTGTGGTGCGTCGATTTTTGCAATATTCCATTCGATTGAAGTGGTGTCTGCTTGTGTATCAGCTGCTGTTAGTTGGTTAGATGTTGGTTGAGTAGATGTGTTACTGTTTTCATTTGAGTTCAGCTGTACCGTTTCGTTTGGCAGGATTTTTTCGACTTCAGGGAAGGTAGCAAGCTTCTCCATCACTTCTTTGGTTCCTGTTACCGCCATGCCATTGACGATATAGAAG
>NZ_JBFUIO010000153.1:0-4142 GCF_056401835.1 Paenisporosarcina sp. P4_D4
CAATTACATTAGAATGTGATTGTGGCAACGTTAAATCATATAATGTTGGAAATAAATATCATAGTGAAGTACATGACACATATGTTGATCTAACGGGTACAATTTATGACGATGAATTTCGTGCAAAACCTACAGCAAATGGAATGTGGGTACAATGTCGAAAATGCCAAAAAGGATATGAAGTCATTTAAAATGAGACCTTTGTAAAGAAGGAAAATAAAAATTAATAAATTATAGTTTATTGATAGTATTGGTGAATTAATTGAGATATTGAAGAAGTAGTAAGGGGTGATTAGAATGAATTGCCATTATTGCGAAGAAGCAATCCATGAGACGCAGGAAAGTAGCGAGATGTATAACAATAAAAACAAGGAAGTAATTTCTCTTCACTATCCAAATTGCAAGGTAGAATTTACTACATTTTATAAAACGAAAAAAGAGTTTGAACAATTTAAGGTAAATGGATATAAGCAAATCGAACAGATGGAAAAGGGGGAAATCCCCAAAAAGACTGGAAGAGAGTTGTTGAATGATTTACAGGAAAATTAACCACACAGTTCAACAAAATTGTCGGATAAAATGCGACTTTTAATCAATGGAGGTGTGAAATGAACCAATTTAATTCACTTGATTTTAAAGGAAATAAACAAATCATCGAAATTGCAAAAGATTTTGATTATGTGTTAAATAATCTTTGGTCTACTCACAGTCAAAACAAGGGTATAAGTAGATGGAGATTAATAGGAAAAAGTATCCCATCTGTATTTTATCAAAGAATTGCAACCGAAATTGCACATGTCGAACTTGGTCATGGAAGAGAACAGGCATTAATGGCAGTTAAAAGTGAAATGGTTAAGTATTTACAACACATGATAAAAAGCTGATTTTACTCAATAACAAAAGGAGGTACTATAGTGGACAATGTTACAGCAGCAAACAATTTACTTGATAAAGTATGTAGTATTGACAATGCTTTGAAAGGGGTAATGAATGAAGCCACAAGAAGTCATGTCACAAATGATTTAAGTCAGAGATTTGACAGTATTACTAAAGATTTTCCTCATTTAGTAGAGGATATTCAAAATAGAATAGTAAAGTATCATTCAGTCAAAGGTGTGCATGGGAAGATCACTGATTTTATACAATTAGTTGACTGGTACAGTATGTCTTTGGCAGATAAACCAATTGAGTATTGGGATACAAGAGGAAAATACTATAGTCTTAGAATGGACGAAGTTATTAATATGTTTCTTATGGCAAGATTCAATTGTTAGAAGGGAAGGGGTAAGCTGCTGTGAAATGTGATCTATGCGAAGACTGTTGGGATAAGTATTGTGAAGAAAACTGTAAGTAAAATAGTTTTTTATATAAAAACATGCTGTACTTCAGATGTTTAAGTGAATTATAATATTTATATATTTAATACACTTGTTTTGACTTTTGTGATTTTTAATGGTAAGGTTTACACAAAGAAAAGAAATGAGTGGGTTATATGGAAACTTGTTCAGTTGATGGATGTGAAAATATTATCAAAACAAAAGGATTATGCAATAAGCACTATATTAAGCTATTAAGAAGAGGAACAACAGAAGCATACTCTAAGCCTATATGCACTATTGACGGTTGCGATATTCCTACCACAGCAAAAGGGTTATGTGTTAAACATTATGGAAGAAAAAGAAAGACAGGAACGACAGACGTTCATTTTAAAAATAAAGGAAAACAGTGTTCTGTTGAGGACTGCGAAGAAACTGCTCGCACTAAAGGTCTTTGCAATCTACATTACACCAGATCAAAAATACATGGTACTCCTATTGCTCAACTCGAAAGAGAAAGCGTTAAAGGAAAAGTTTGTATAGTTGATGAGTGTCAAAAATCCGTGAGAGCAAAAGGATTATGTAAAAATCACTATGCTAATTTTAATTATTATAAAAAAACTGAGGGTATTAGTACAGTAGAAGAGTACCTTATTAAAATAGATGTGCTTTCAAAATGATTAAGACAAATTGTAATGGAGGGAGATGACAATATGTTTAAAAAAGTTAAAGTTTACGAAGGTAGCAGCAATATTGTATTGGAAGATGAAGAGTATGGATATGATGAGGTTACTCTCAAATGGGACGGATGCATTGACTATTCAATGGGATTAAATGGAGTTAAGCCTAGTGAAGATAAGACAGGTGAAAATTCTCAATACATTCACATTTGCGATATTGATGAGATGATTGAGAAACTTCAGGCTTTAAAGGAATATGGGAGAAAGCATTTTAATAATGAATTTTGGGATTGATGTAAAGAAAAGTATCAATAAAATGATACTTTAAATAGATAATGCTACAGCAAGTAAAATGACGATTTTAATATCAGAGAGCAGACACAAATTGTACTGTAAAGGAGGAATAAAAAATGTACCGTTGTGAGAATTGTCATAAAGAAAGTCCTTTTGTTTTTATGGATAAAGTGAGTAACAAATTGGTTTGTTTTGAGTGCATGACTTTTGCTATTGAAAATGGCGTTAGGCTTTCATCTGATTTTAAGAAAGCAAATTAGCTTCACAATTCGACCAAAGAAGTGAATTAAATGTATATATATAGTGTCAGTAATAAAGTACAACTAAAGAGTTGGCGAACAGCTCATACATAAAAAAATGAATAAATAAATTATAAGTTTATAGTTGTATTATGAATTTCATTATGATACACTGAATATAATAAATAAAACAAAAAACCATTCCATAGGAGGAAAAGAAAATGAAAAATACTGTTGTGATAAATTTTAAAAATGTAGTTGAGGAACTTGAAAGTAAAAAATTGAAGTTATGCTATTTTAAAAATGGTCATTTTGTTGAAGATGCTCAAGGAAATTTTTATGCAATTGATATTTTATATCATGGTTCATATCTTGATCGCTTAATTAAAAATGGAAATGTAATTGAGTTTAATCGTATAGATAATCAACTTATTAAAGAATGGGAACAAATCTGGGAAGTTTCAGAAGTAAAATCTTTTATTAACAGGCATTCATTGTAAGTGATAATTAGCAAAACTAATGTTCAAATAAAATAAATGTTTTAAGCGATAATAAATTATAAGGGGGACTAGTAATGCGTAAACCAATTCCACAAATACAAAGTGAGTTAGTTGAAATTATAGCTAATGTAGCCATGATAAGCGTGAATGGTGGCGACAATTTAGATAAGCAATGTAAATCAAATGCAATTCAATTGTTAAAGATGGCTATTGCTGACTTAGATGAACATAAAAACAAGTAACCAACTAAAACAAGGTTTTTAAATGGGGAGGAGTAATTATATGACATCGATACAACAAGGATTTGAAGCGTTAACCACAATTCACGATTATGAACTAAGTCAAATGAAGAAGAAAGCCAAAGAAAAAGCAACTGAAGTTTCATTGTTAATGAATGAAGGAAAGAGTATTACAGCAGCATTCAATATTTCACATGTGTATCACAATGAGGACTTAATGTTTACAGCTTATTTTATGGAAGAACTAAAAATACAATTACAGATAAGCTAAGAGAATATAAATAAACTGTATCATTAATAAATTATAAACATATAATGAATTATAAAACAAAGTGGAGGATGATGGAATGAGTTACGACAAATTAGAAGAAAGTTCATTCGACAATCTTGAACTATGTAGCGAAGCAATTACAGCATTAGAAGAGGAAATGAATGATCTGCTTGAATATGAAACATCAAACGAATATGTAACCATGCTTATTATTTATCGACTTGAGGAATTAGATGAGGAAATTGAGAAAATGAAATCAGCAATGGAGCAACTTGTAGCAGCATAGGGAGAGGGGGAAACAGATGAACAATAAACGTAAAGAACTAACTGAAGAGCAAAAAGCAGAAATTCAATTAAAGATGAGAACTTGCCCATGTTGTAAAAAAGAATTAAAGTCAGTCTTCCTTATGAGATATTTAAGAGGAATAGCAGACACAAAAACAAGTCGAGCATGTATTGATTGTGCAGAATCACACTTTGAAGAAGTGAAGAGTCAATTCTTTGTTGAGGAATATGAGGGAAATAAATTCTATAAATACAATGATAAATACTTTCCTTATTGGGAAGCTAATTATTGTTTCGATACTCTTGAAGGACTTAGAG
>NZ_JBFUIO010000154.1:0-4121 GCF_056401835.1 Paenisporosarcina sp. P4_D4
AGATAGGGGGAATGGGGAAGGGGACAAACCAGTACATAGTGATGAAACACCAGTGAGTAAAAATATTGGAAGTGTCATTTCTGTTCTCGATGCAGAATTTACAGTCCCAAGTGAAGATTTTAGTTAATAAAACTACCCTATATTAGAAATATTCATGTTAATTCAAGCAAACGTGAAGGTTATGATTTTCAAGCTTGTTTCTTACCCAGGGAACAAACACTATGAATTTTAAAAGCTACAATTACTGAGGATAATTCAGGATTGAGGCTTTTTTACCTGTCCATATGCTCCCAAAATTGCAGCTAACACAAGGACGGTTTTCATAAGAAATCCCAAAAGATAACAAAAAAAATCGATATAACATTCTAAAAATTTGTGATAGAATAAAATATCAGTCTATTTAAAGTTAAAATAAGTACACATTATTTTAACGAGGAGAAGTGATTGTGCGTTTTTTATGCGTGTTTTAAGAAAATTTTGGGGGGTAGTAGAATGAAAAATTTATTTGTTAAATGGAATGAAGTGAGCCTAGTAAAAAGGATTATGATCGGTATTATTGTCGGTCTTATCTTAGCTTTAACGGTTCCTGAAGCCGCAAGTTGGATCTCCATTTTCGGTTCTTTATTTGTCGGTGCATTAAAGGCAGTTGCACCAATATTAGTATTATTCTTAGTGATGCATGCGATTGCCGTACATAAAAGTGGTAAGAAAACGAATATGAAATCGATTCTTGGTCTTTATGCTATTGGTACATTCCTAGCTGGGGCTGTCGCTGTAGTTGCAAGTTTTATGTTCCCAGTTACATTAACACTAACAGCAGGAGCAGAAGACATATCTCCACCAGAAGGTATTGTTGAAGTTATTCAAACATTACTATTTAACTTAGTTGCTAATCCAATTGATGCATTAGTAAATGCTAACTATCTAGGTATTTTAATGTGGGCAATCGTTCTTGGGATTGCATTAAAAAATGCGAATCAAAATACGAAAGACATGTTAGGTAATTTTTCGGATGCAATCACTAAAGTTGTACAATGGGTGATTAATTTAGCACCGCTTGGTATTATGGGGCTTGTTTTTAGTGCAATTGTAACAAGTGGTCTTTCTGCTTTACTTGATTACGGTAAATTAATTTTAATTCTAGTTGGATGTATGTTGTTTATCGCACTTGTAGTGAATCCGCTAATCGTATTCATCTATACGCGCAAAAATCCTTATCCACTTGTTTTAATGGTTTTAAGAGAAAGTGGTATTACGGCATTCTTTACACGTAGTTCAGCTGCAAATATTCCGGTAAATATGAAATTATGTGAAAAACTAGGCTTAGATGAGGATACTTATGCAGTGTCAATCCCTCTAGGTGCTACAATTAATATGGCTGGTGCAGCCGTTACAATTGCTGTACTAACTCTTGCAACAGTAAATACGCTTGGTATTGAAGTTGATTTTGTGACTGCATTAATGCTTTCTGTTATAGCAGCTGTCTCTGCAGCAGGTGCATCAGGTGTTGCTGGCGGATCACTATTACTTATCCCACTAGCATGTAATTTATTTGGAGTTCCAAATGATATTGCAATGCAGGTTGTTGGTGTTGGTTTTATCATCGGTGTTGTTCAAGATTCTTGTGAAACTGCACTGAATTCTTCTTCTGACGTACTGTTCACAGCTACAGCTGAGTATGCTAAAGAACGTAAAGAAGGTACAGTAGTTTCTATGAAATCTTAGGATCTACGACTCTAGTAAAAAGAATATAGAAGCTTAACTATTGATCTGACCTAATGCTCCATAAAGGTATTCATTTGATTGAATTCGACTAATGAAGATATAAAAAGCCGCGATTACCGAGGATGACTCGGTGATCGTGGCTTTTTGGTTGTGTTATGATTTATCCGCCATGTGTCTGGTTAGTGGTAGTAATGAATACCATTTGGCTATGAATTATTTTACTAAGTTTTTACTGATATATGCAAGGTTAGGCAGTACACTAATAAAGTAAAAAGGTTTACTTCAGTAAAATAAGGTATATTATATTTGTTGAATAGATTCTCTTTAAAGACAAGAAAAGTAGGTGAACAAAGTGGGGAAATATCAATTGGATACCAAAGGTCAGGTGGCTGTGGCAAAGTATCATGAAAAACACAAGCCTGCCAAATTTGATAAAAAGCAGCAACTTGAAAAAATACGTGCGGAGTATTTGAAAAAAAAGCAAAAACAAACAGATAAATAATATGAATGAAAACATAGGAAGACTAAAATCTCCCTATGTTTTTCTTATTCGAAGTTCTTTTTTTCTGGACGCGCGTTCGATTCCCGCCATCTCCATTTACATGATTCATGTTGATGGATTTAATCACCATCATGCACGTCTTTCGATTTATATCGAAAGACGTGTTTTTTTGATTTGAACATAATGGTTAGGGATATATTAAATTTTTTATTACTAATAGAAAACACCTCAAAGTTGGTTCAGGTATTCAATACCCGTTTTCAACTTAAAGGTGTTTTGTTTGTCTCACGCTATGGGGTCACACGATCCATTATTATTCACATCATAATGGAAGGTGTGACTGGTAATATTAATTTCATACTGAAATATCTTGGTCAGTTGTTTGATTCATGCGCTGTTTCTTAGATTTTCTAAAGTAAAGCAATTCATACATACAAGGAATCACGATTAGGGTCAGCACGGTTGCCAAGGCAAGCCCACCAATCACAACAATAGCAAGACTTTGTGATACTAAGCTTCCTGTTTCGGCTTGTTTTAGTAACAGTGGAAGCATCGCACAGATGGTTGCAATCGCAGTCATGAAAATCGGTCTCATCCTTGTTGCTGTCGCTTCCACTAGAGCATCACGTATAATCATTTTTTGTTCATTTTGTTTTACTCGGTCTAGAAGAACAATCGCGTTTGTTACGACGATACCAATTAACATTAATGCCCCTAGTAGTGCTGTGATATCAACTGGAATTCCACTGATGAGGATTCCTGAAATTGCGCCAATCGCAGCAAGTGGAAGAGAGCAAAGAATGGCGATTGGTGCTCTGATCGACTTAAATGTGATGACCATAATTAAAAATACTATTCCGATCGAAACAAGCATTATTAGAAATAAATCTGTAAAATCATCTGCTTGTTGGCTACTTGATCCACCTACTAGAACCTCAACATTCTCTGGTAGATCCATGCCTTTATTGTCTTTTTGATCGCCGAAAATCTCTAGATTGATTGTTTTCGAGATTTCAGAAAGCTTTGCAGGATCAACGGATGCTGTGACACGAAGGTAGGCATCCCCATCTTTATGAAACTGATTGGTTGAAAGCTCTTCACTTCGTAAAGTAGCAATGGATGATACTGGCACAAGACCGGAATCGGTCATGACTGGTATATTCTCCAAGTCTTCAGGTGTATCCGTATCCAGGAGAGGTTCCAGGAATACAGTTTTCTGCTGGTTATCTAAACTAATCGTTCCAATTGGTGTTTTATTTAACATCACACCCAACTGCTGCGCGATTTGTTCAGTATTTCCTTTTGTTGGATCTACAACAAGGGAGTGTACAGTTTTCTTCTCGTCTTGATTGGTCGATACTTCCTCGACACCCTCAATGTTTTCCACTTTTTCTTTAATATTGGTTGCCACTTCTTCAAGCTCTGCCAAATTTTCACCGACTACATCAATGGTGATATTTGTGCCTGCTCCTCCCATCATAAAGGAGGCTGTTGTTACTTCTAAAAGGGCATCAGGATATTGATCCTTTTTCTTTAATATTTCTTTTACTATGAAGTCTGTATCATTTTTGTCGTCTAATAAAATACTGAAGGACGCTTCTGTCGGTGATCCAACATAGCCATATTGAGCAGCTTCAGCTGGAGAACMTACCTGTGAAAACACATGTTTAACTTCATCCATATCTCGAATGGATGATTCAAATTCAATTGTCTTTTCCTTTACTTCTTCCACTGGCGTATCATTCGGGTAACTCAGCGTGGTCAGGACATAGTCAGCAGAGGAGCTGTCAACTGCACCTTTTGGAATGAAAAAATAAGTGCCTATGGATCCGATGAAAAGGAGGATGGATATCGTGAAAACAATCCATTTATGATTTAAGGACCATGTAACTAC
>NZ_JBFUIO010000155.1:0-4032 GCF_056401835.1 Paenisporosarcina sp. P4_D4
GATCAATAGATACTTTAACTAAAAATGGTATTACAGTAGATTTTTCTTCAAGGCTAGTAAAGGTAGAAGGAGTAATTATTAATTTAACACATACCGAATTTGAAATCTTAACATATTTAATGCAAAATCAAGGAATCGTGATTACAAGAGAACAACTCTTATATAAGATTTGGGGACATGACTACTTTGGTGATGATCGAACGATCAATACACATATTCGTAATTTACGAGCGAAATTAGGAAGCAAATCAAAACTGATTTCAACGATTATTCGAACAGGATATAAGTTTGAGGAGAGTTTATGAAATACGGTATTGTTTTAAAATTATTTTTATTAACAACAAMGTTATGTTTGTTAATTACAGGTACAATTTATATTGGTCAGACCATCTTCTTTAAGCAATACTATGAAAATCAGAAAGTAAATGATTTGAAATCAAGTATCAAATCATTTGAGAAACAATACTTAAAAAGTAATGGRAATGTGCAATCCATCCAGCAATTAGAGCAAGATTTTTATCGTACTCACAATACATGGATAACTACATTGGATCAAAATGGAAATATTATTTCTTCAAATGATTATTA
Organism: Paenisporosarcina sp. P4_D4; assembly: GCF_056401835.1. Taxonomy (NCBI): domain Bacteria; kingdom Bacillati; phylum Bacillota; class Bacilli; order Caryophanales; family Caryophanaceae; genus Paenisporosarcina; species Paenisporosarcina sp. P4_D4. The sequence goes on from NZ_JBFUIO010000155.1 coordinate 589, forward strand.
TGCAGAAATTAAAATAAGTGACGCTAAAAATTCAAATCAATTCGTAACGATTCCACTGTATCATTTATTAAAAGGAGAAGATGTTTATAAAGATACTCCAACCATTACAATAGGAGAGGAAGTGGATCTTTATACGATTGAAAAAAATAATATAATAATCCCGTTTTATCTATATTTGGCACAGAATGATTCATATTTGGTAAATCAATTTATTTGGACAAACCTTGATAAGGAATTCCAAATGGATCATCATAAAGAATCTAATCTACAAAATAAAATAGCATTAACAATTAAATATCAATCTCAATATCATTCTAATTTTCAAATCAGTCAATTAAAAGGAACCATACAGAATGTACGATTTCCTGATCAAAATGATGTTTCCAGTATCATCTATAGTAATAGCTTATTTATGGAGCGTATTAGTGAATTCCAAACAGATTTATTGTTTAATGAAGAAAATCATTTCACAACGGTCAAAACGCTTGATTATGAGCAAAATGGAATAAAATACAAGCTGTTCATTGATCCGGTTAAAGAAAAAAATGGGAACATCAGTTATATCTTTTCAATGGCTTCCTTACAACCTGTAGATGAAGCTGCACAAATGGTCAACGATTATTTTATCTATTTGATAGCTTTTGTGTTACTACTAACTATTTTGGCTTCTTTTTACTATTCAATCAAAATTGCAAGACCATTATTAAAAATCAACAATTCAACTAGAAAAATTGCAGGCTTAGATTTTTCAGAACGAATTGAATATTACTCTAAAGATGAAATAGGCGATTTATCTCAGAATATAAATTTACTATCGGATACACTACATTCGCACATTACTCAGCTACAGCAAGACATTGAAAAAGAAAAACAGTTAGAGAATACTAGAAAAGAATTTATCTCAAGTGTCTCACATGAATTGAAGACCCCACTAAGTATTATGAAAAGTTGTATTTCGATCCTGAAAGACGGTGTTGCTAGTCATAAGAAGGATTACTACTTTGAAGCGATGGAAAAAGAAGTCGACAAGATGGATCGTTTAATTATTGATATGCTTGAACTAGCAAAGTACGAGTCTGGAACGTACAAAATGAAAATGGAATCTTTTTATTTAGACAAAGTAATTGAGCATATTTGTCATGAATTACATTTAGAAATAGAGAAAAAGAAATTAACCATTCATAAAGAATTGAATTCAATAAAAGTTTTAGCAAATCAACATCTTATCGGACAAGTCATAACGAACTACATTACAAATGCAATCCGTTATACGCCTTTGAATGAGCATATCTATATTTCGACCATCGTAGAGAATGAGCAGGTAAAAGTTTGCGTGGAAAATAAAGGGTCGCATATTCCAGTTGACCAATTAGAAAAGGTTTGGGAACGATTCTATCGAGGTGATACGTCTAGACAACGATCAGAAGGTAGTACTGGATTAGGCCTTGCCATTTCGAAAAATATATTAAATCTACATGGTGTGCAGTGTGGTGTCATGAATACTTCAGATGGAGTACTATTTTACTTTTATTTAAATATGGATCTTTGAAATGTAATGTATTAAAGCTGGATACCTTACTATTTTACCCATATAAAAACACCTCCAAGTTGTCTTTAGGTATTACATACCTGTTTTTCAACTTAAGGTGTTTTTATTTGTCTCAAACTATGGGGTCAGTTCCCAGTCAAAAAGAGGAGGCTTTCTTGTTTTACAAAAGATTTTGATATTCGAATTTTCTTGAATCGGTAAAGCGGTGAAACAGAACATTAACTCCAAGGTGTTTCAGTTTTGTGCTCAATTACTTTTGTGCTCAATTACTTGTAATACTTTCGGTTCAATATCTTTTAAACGTTGTTCCATTGAAGCAGAGTTTTTAGGAACTTCTCCATTTTCTTCAGCTTGAATCTGCACGGTAGTTTGTGATTTCGCAATGACCTCAATCACTTGTTGTGTAGAAACATTTTTAGATGATGCAATTTCATCAACCGATTTTCCAGTTGCTAATTCTTGTTTTAATTCTGCCCCATTCATATTTAATAAAGAAAATAGGTCCTGATTATTTAAAAACGCATTCGCAAAGTAATCAGGCTGACCATCCCATGTGAAAAAAGCCTCATCAGTAAAACTATATTGAGTTGATGTTTTTTTACTTTCTTGTACTTGTACGTTTACTTCTTGTTTTGTTATTTCATTCGATTCTTTGTTAACTATTTGTACCGATTTTACTGACTCATCTTTCTGATTTTGTGTAGCATAGGCACTTCCAGTTCCTACTAATAATGCTGTTGAAATACTAAGTACAGTGAATAAATTCTTTTTACCCATTTAAAATTCCTCATTTCATAATATTATTTGCCTTACAAAAACGATTATAATTGGACAATGTAAAGATGAAACCAAGACGATATCAATTGGAAATAAAGTTTTTTAACTTCTGTGAAATTTTAATTCCATTTTATCCCTCATTTCTTTGTTTTATTTGTCTTACAAAATGATTATCACCGGACAATGTTAAGGTGAAGTCAAGATGGTATCAATTGGAAATAAAGTTTTTGTATTTTGCGAAATGTTAAACCAAAAGATTACCGATTAACTTACCATTAAGATTCTTGCCGTTATTGTTTAATTTTTTTAAAATCCAATTAGTCTAATGCGGTTCAGAAGTATTTTTGATTATTTTTTATAAACATTAACTTCTTATTTTTTTATATAGTGGTTTAAATATCAACTATCTTAAAGAATCGATTATTCCGTCAACAATTGAATTTGCCGTGTTTCTTTGAAACTCTTCTGAAGTCATACGCGCTTCATCTTTTGAATTTGAGATGAACCCAAGTTCAAGTAAGATGGCTGGTCTTGAGTTTTCTCTTAATACATGAAGGTCTCCTAATCTTACTCCACGATTTCTAGCATCTAGTCCATTTTTAAATATATTTTCATGTATTAATTTCGCTATAGGCTCGTCCGTATTATTATAATAAGTTGTAATGCCTTCAACATCGTTTGTAAAAAAGGCATMAAAGTGTATACTAACAAACAGATCTGCATTCTCTTCTTCTGCAATTTTCACACGATCTTCAAGTGATACTTTCACATCATCTTTACGGGTTAAAATAACAGTAGCACCAGTACGTTCCTCTAAATTACTTTGAATATTTTTAGACATTGTTAATGTTACATCTTTTTCAATTGTCCCATTCTGTCCACTTGCACCAATATCCCCTCCGCCATGACCGGGATCAATTACGATTGTTTTACCTGTTAAGATCTTTGTAGAATTTACTTTATTTTCATAAGATGCTTTAGCTGAATTCGCAATCTTTGCGGAAGATTCTTTAGCTAAACTTTCATTATTTCCCATCATTCCATTATCTTGAAGTTTTATGATAGAAAATACCACTATAAATGCTATTACTAATAAAAAAATATATCTGTTCTTATTC